>JAPOYW010000581.1 GCA_026706425.1 Gammaproteobacteria bacterium | reverse complement strand
GTTCACGCAAAGTCGCGATTTCGTCGTCGTCGATGCCGGCGCCGCGCAGGACTTCCACCGTGTGGGCACCGAGTTCCGGTGCCGTCGCGCCCGGTTCGAGGGGTGTCCCGCTCATGCGGATCGGCGCGCCCACGACTTGAGTCGTCCCGCCTTCGGCATTGGCGACCTCGGCGAAGTAGCCGTTCTCCCAGGCGCCGGCATCCTCGAGCGCCTGTCGGTGATCCCGCACGGGAGCGTACCGGAGTCCGGCTTCGCGCAATACCCCGCACCAGTCGGCAGTCGTCCGGGCCTTGAACGCGGCAACGAGTTGCTCCATCAGCCAGTCGAAGACTTCATGGACCGCGACCCCCTGCAACCGGTCGTCCAAGGTCAGGTCGGGTCGGTCGAGCGCGACGAAGAAGGCATCGCGCGCGTGGGGCGGTACGCCGGGAATGGCGATCCAGCCGTCGGCCGTCTCGAAGGTGCCGTACACCCCCTTGATCAGCGAATGGCCGCCGTTGGCTCGTCCGGCGGTTTCCCCCGTCAATAGGAGATGGGTGAATTCCGTGGCCTGGGCCCAGATCTGCCCGCCGAGCAGGGATGCCTCGACGCGTTGGCCCCGCCCGGTCGTCGCGCGGGCGTGCAGCGCGGCCAGGATGCCCGCCGCCAGGTTCAGCGACGCGATGTGATCGGCGATGAAAACGCCGACCGGGGAGGGCGGATCCTGGTCGCGGCCGATCGTGCCGATGAGCCCGCCCGCCGCCTGTCCCGCGAGGTCGGCGCCTTCCCGCTCGGCGTCGGGCCCGACCGGACCGAAGGTGCTGCCTTGGGCACAGATGATGCCGGGGTTGATTTCCGCGAGGTCGTCGTAGCCGATACCCCACGCTTCGAGCGTGCCGGGCTTGAAATTGCTGACGAATACGTCGGCGTCCCTGGCGAGCATCTTGAATATGTCGGCACCGCGCGGATGGCGGAGATCCAGGGCAACGCTGCGCTTACCGCGGTTGCAGGCGGTGTAGACGGCACTGCGCGGGTCATGGGGACCGACGTGGATGTAACGACCCTGGTCGCCGTGGCCCGGCAACTCGATCTTGATCACGTCCGCACCCATGTCGGCGAGCATCGCCGACGCCTGGGGACCCTGGATGAGCAAACCGGCTTCGAGAACCCGGATGCCGTGGAGCGGGCCTGCCAACTCTAGTGCCTCGCTGAAACGCGATCAGTAGACGGACCGGGGCCCCGATGCCTGCTGGCGTACGCGTTCGGTGAGTTCCTCATCGATCCCGATCGCGAACAGGCCGCCGGGGCCGACGATCTTGTGGACCATGAGCTTTTCGACTTCCTTGCGCTCCCGCTCCGTGACCTGCTGGCAGGCGTCGCTCGCGAGGAACGCCTTGTAGGTGCCGCTGGTGTCCATGAACGGCACGATGAATCCGGGGATCAGCGCCTGGATGACGGCGCCGCGTTTCTTGTCGGTCTGGTTCATGCCGGCCCGGTGCCAGGTGCGGGCGTCGTAGAGGACGATCGAGCCGGCGGGGGCTTCGATGACGTCGGCGTCGGGACCGGCGTAGGGGAGGCCGAACTCGGCACGGTGGCCCCGCCGGTAGGTATGGGTCGAGATGCCCCACTCCCTGGGCGGCGGCTTGTTGGACGTGTGGCTGCCGAGCTTGAACAGGGTGGCGCCGTTCTCCTTGGTGAAGTCGGAGACGCAGACGTTGCGCTGCATCCCGAGCACGAGGTCGCCGGACGGCACGGGAATCCGGTCTCCGGTACCCCAGAGATAGGGGAAGTCGTTGTGCCAGCCCTGGACTTCGCGTTTGCCGTCGTCGCGCGTGAGCGCCGAAACGCCTGGCGAGTGGCCGAGCCGGATGTCCCGGGTGTGCATGTATTCCCGGGTGAGCCATAGCGACACGGGTTCCACGCTGACCTTGGCGATCGCCGGATGCTGGGCCAGCGGCGCCTGGCGCACGGGTTCGCGTTCGGCGTAGGCGTCGACGCAGCCGACCCGCTGCAGACCGTCCACGACGCTCGGCGGCAGTATGCAGGCGAGCGCGACCCAACCCTGTCTTTCGAGCGTTTCAAGGTACTCGGAAGGAAGCTTCTCCGGGCCGTGGCCAATGTGAAACGTGCCCGGGGATGCGCCGTTTCCCGATGAACCGTCCGCCGCTACGGGCGACCCGTCCAGCCGCAGTTCCGTCGAGGAATCCAGCACGGTCGTGTCCGACTGAAGGCTTAGGTCCGTCGCGACGTGCTTGAATCCGGCCTCCGAGACGTCCCAGATCGCGGCATCGTCGACGTGACCTTGCACGTCAAGGGTCTTGCCGTCGGTGGTCGCAAGCCAGTCGCCGTTGGCGTCGGTCAGGTAGCGGAAATGGTGCTCGGGCCTGGCGACGGTGATGACGCGCGGGTTGTATTCGTCCGCGTTCGTTTTCGGTTCGCTACTCGCTAGCACGTTGCCGCCCCCCTCGTGGTCGTAGCAGGCCAGTATACCCGTGGCTGCCGAACCCTAAATCCGATACACGCGCGCCGCGGTGCCGTAGAACATGGCGTGCTTCTCGTCCTCGCTGAACTCCGCCGCGATCTTCTTCATGCCGTTCCACATGACATGGGTTCTGGCATGTAGCCTCTCCTTGAGAATGACTTGTGTGGGTCAGCCGACAATTGTCACCGATTGACGCCGGGCGCGGAATGTCGCGTGTAGACTCCGCATCAGAAGGATACGGACCGCGGAGCGTCTGGTGCGTGTAACCCGCTTCTACACCACTCCGGAAGGCGGATCGGCCTTCGACGAAGTCGACATTCCGGTTTCCATCGTCGCGCCGGATGCTTGGGGGAACGCGCTACGGATGAGCGAATCGTTCGTGTCGCCCGCCGTCCGGGTGTTCGAAGCCCCGGTCGGCGCCTTCCAGGATTGGCACAACGCCCCGCGCCGGCAGTTGTGCATCATGATGCAGGGGATCTGGGAGATCGGCACCACCGACGGCCGGAAACGCCGCTGGGGACTGGGCGAACTCTTCCTGCCCGACGATGTCGTTGGCAAGGGCCATACCAGCGAGGTGATCGAAGGGCCGGTCCGGATGGTGTTCATCCCGCTCCCGGACGACGTCGATCTCGACGCGTGGAAGGTGGCTTAGGTGTTCGACCCTCTCGCTTCGCGCATTGAACTCGCGCTCGGTGCGATGAATACCCCGTTGCCGACCAATACGCCGGAACTCGACGCCCTATTCGCGAAGCTCGCGTCGTCCCAGGAGGATCGGGCTCGCCGGGAAACGACCCACCGGATCTGGTCCATCTGGTGCTCGCACGAGGATGTCGCCGCTGCCGAGACCATGCGCACCGTGGTTGAGGCGTTCGATACCGGTGAGCTTGGCCGGATTGGGGAGACCCTCGACGCCATGGTCCGACGCTGGCCTGATTGGGCAGAGGCCTGGAACAAACGGGCCACGCTGCATTTCGTTTCGGACCGCCACATCGAGAGCCTGGACGACATCGTCCGGACGTTGGACCGGGAGCCGCGGCACTTCGGAGCGTTGTCCGGGCTCGGTCAAATCTGTCTCGGCTGCGGCGACCTCACCTCGGCACTGCTGGCCTTCGAGCGCGTACTGGCCATAGACCCGGGCGTTCGGGATGTGCAGCAAGCGGTTGCCATGCTCAAGAAGCGCGCCCAGCCGACGATTCACTGAACGGACGGTGACGTTCGCCTTCGGGTAGCCGATAATGACCCGATGCGCGCCTACCCCCTCGAAGCCCGCCGACACAACGCCGGCCGTGCCAACGTTCCGCTCACCGCGGAGCAACTCCGCGAGTTTGTTGCGCGCGGTTTCCTAACGCTCAAGTCCTCGTTGCCGGAGAGCTACCACCGGGTCATCTTCGAACGGTTCGACGAGTTGGCCCAGGGGATCGGGCACTTCGGCAACAATCTGCTGCCGCTCATCCCGGAATTGAACGAGTTCTTCGAAGACCCGGTCGTGAAGGGCGCGTTGACGAGTGTGGTCGGCCAGCGGTATTCGATGCACCCGCACCGGGCGCTGCACAAGAACCCGCCCGGCAGCGACGAGCAGGGGTTCCACAAGGACAGCTACTGGGGCTATGTCCGCCGCGTCCGCAACCATCGCCCGTGGTGGGTGATGATCATGTACTTCCCCCAGGACACCCAGCTTGCCAAGGGACCCACGGCGGTGATGGACGGCAGCCAGCACCTCAACCAGCGGCCCGAGGATTTCTGCCAGGAGGTGCCTATTGCGGGTCCGGCGGGGTCGTTCGTGTTGATCCACTACGACATCTGGCATCGCAAGATGAAGAACCGCACCGAGGCCAATCGGTACATGTTCAAGTTCGAGTTCGCGCGCTTGCGGCCGCCGGCTCGGTCCGGATCGGAGATGCGCTGGCGCAGGCCCCGGAAAGCCCCCGATCTCGATCTCTCGCCGGTGTGGCGGTCCACTTGGAACTGGCTTGCGGGGCAGGGGGTGCCTCCCGCGAACGGCAGGGCGAGCGTTGACGACTTGGGTGCCGACGACGAAGCGGTCGGCATCAACGCCGGCTACGCACTGGGACTCCACAACCGGACTCGCGATCTGCTTGACGCGCTCGATTCGAATCCGGCGAGCCACGAGAACAAGCGCCGGTACTCCGACAACGGCCAGATCTGGCGCGAGGACGCCGTGGTGCGCAACGCGGCCCATGGTCTCGTTCAGGCGGGCGGCGCGACCGTCCCCGGTCTGGTCGATGTACTTGGGAATGGCACCCCGCGCGGCCGAAAGTACGCCGCGTTTGCGCTAGGCGAGATCGGCGCAGCGGACGCCAGCGATGCACTGATCGATGCCTTGGCCGACGAAGATGTCCATGTCCGCATCGCCGCAGCGGAAGCCCTCGGTATCGTCGAACCCACGCCGGCGACCCGCGACGGCTTGTTGGCGGCATTGGGTGATCCGGCATCCGAGGTGCGTTTCGATGCGGCGCTGTCACTGACCCGGGCGGCGGTTTGCGGTTCCACCGGGCTGATGGCCGAGACCGTGGCGCCGCTCGAGGAAGCCCTGTTCGACACCAACCGCTACGTCAGCGCCTACGCGGCGGAAACCCTGGAACGAATCGGTACCCGGGAAGCGTTCGATGCCCTGGTGCCGTTCCTGCGGACCGCCCGCTGGTGCCCGCATACGGACAACCGCAGACCGTTCTGACTGCGTGCCCGCAGCCGAGGAACGCGCGTTGCTCGTGGTATTGGGCGGCTTGCCCGGCACGGGTAAGTCGACGTTGGCGAGTGCGCTGGGGGAGAGGCTCGGCGCGATGCACATCCGCATCGACACGATCGAACAGGCCATGCGGGATGCCGGTCAAACCATTGCGGTGCCGGGGGGCTGTCTTGGCGCGGGGGGCGTGGCGCGCGGGTACCTCCGACTCGGGGTTGCCGTCATCGTCGATGCCGTCAATCCCGTCGCCTACACGCGCGAACTCTGGCAAGAAGTGGCGGCGGCGACCGGTGCTCGGTTGGTCGAGATCGAGCTTGTCTGTGGCGACAGCGCCGAACATCGGCGTCGCGTCGAGTCGCGAACCGTCGACATCGACGGATTCAGACTGCCGACCTGGCAGGACGTGTTGGATCGGGGATACGAGCCGTGGCGGACGGCGGAAGTCGTGGATACGGCAGGCACGAGCGTCGAGGAAGTCGAGGAAGCGCTCGCCGAAGTGGTTCGTCGCGGGCGGTTAGACTAGACGGCTTCATTCTCAATCCGAAGGGGGACCGGTCGCCATGGCAGACCTCGACCTGATCCAGACCATCGACGAATTCCAGTCGGAATACCGCAAGGGAATCGGCACGGTCCTGCCGCACCGACCGAGCAAGGAAGCCAACCTGGACAACATCCGCCGCTTCGGCGACGGCGTCGGCGACTACAACCCGCTCTGGCGGGACGAGGCGCATGCGGCGGCCAGCCGTTTCGGCATGATCACCGCGCCGCCGCCTTTCCTCTACGGCGTGACCCTCGGTGTCGTGGCCGGCGAGACGGGCGCCATCGACCGTCGCCGTGTGTCGACCCGGTATCTGCCGGTGAACTACGCCGGCGCGGAGATCGACTTCGTCCGCCCCGTCTGGCTCGGCGACCGCATCACCGCCCAGGAACGGGTTGGCGAGACGGTTCGGAAAGAGAGCCGGCGCATCGGCGCCATCAATTTCAACACCGGCCATGTGACCTTCACAAATCAACGCCAGGAGGTTGTGGCGACGATCAACACCCTGATGGTGCGCTACCAGAACACCGGCCACACGATGGAATACGACCGGACTCCGAAGAGCTCCAGCGGGGAGCCCGCGCAACCGGTGGTGGTGCCGGCGGATCCCCTGGTCTGGGAACGCGAGCGTCGCGGCGCACAAACCCGCTACTGGGAGGACGTGGAGGAGGGGGAACCGATCCCGTCGCTACCCAAGGGCACGTACTCGGTCACCGAGTTGTTCCTTTTCACCCACGGCGTGCTTGGCACCGGTCGCAGCTCCCGGGTCGCCCTGGATGCCGAAGGCTCGGCCGATCTCGGCGGCGGGGGCCGGTTCGATGAAGAACACGCCACCAAACGCCGCAACATGCCCGGTCAGTTCGACTACGGGCCGCAGCGGGTCTGCTGGCTGAGCCAGATCGTCACCGACTGGATGGGCGACGACGGGATCCTCAGGACGCTCCACGCCTCCATCCGCCACCCCAACGTGGTGGGCGACACCAACACGCTGCACGGCGAAGTCGCGAAGAAGATGGTCGTCGACGGCGAACACCTAGTGGAGCTGCAGATCCGCAACGAGAACCAGTCGGGTCTTCCGACGGCCTACGCCACCGCCACCGTCGCGCTGCCGTCGCGCGGCTAACGCGTTGGGCGGTGGCTATGCCGGTTCGGTGGCGTGATTGAAATACTGCGCCGACAACGTCCGCTGGTTCTCGTAGATCGATCCCTGGTAGGGCGCCCGCGGTAGGGGCATCTTCACGGGAACGTCCTCCAGTCGCGGTCGCAGCGTCGGTTCGCCGAGCACCATCCGCCCGTTGAAATCGTCAAGCTTGTCGAGATGCTCGATGCCCGCAAGCGGCCACGCATCGGCGGCGGCGTATTCGAAGAACAGCACGCGCCGTTGCCGGTCGGACTTGTTCATCCCGGAGCCGTGCACCAGACGGGCGTGATGAACAGTGATGGATCCCGCCCGGCCGTGGACCTCCCGGGCGCCGGACACATCGAGGCCCTCCCGGGCGACGTCGATCGCGCCGCAGAACGCGCCGTGGCTGTGGTGGTCGTAGACGGGTCCCCGGTGCGAACCGGGCAGCACCGTCAGCGGACCGTTGTCGGAATCCATGTCGTCGAGCAGGATGCCGACGGCCAGGACGTCCTGGTTGGTGTGCGGATAGAACGCCCAGTCCTGGTGCCATTCCACGGGCGCGCCGTAGTCGGCGGACTTCATGTTGATTTTGCCGCCCGCGCGCAGGCGGATGTTCTTCCCGATCAGCGGTTCGAGGGCGGCCATGATGCCGGCATGGGCGGCGAGTTCGCGGTAGAAGGGATCGGCGAGATGGGGCTGTTTGATCCGCCTCACCCGGGGCGCGTCCGGGCTGTGGGACGCTTCGAGGTCGAGGATGCTGGTGTGGTTCTCGATGCCGGCGGCGCTGGCGACGATCTCCTCGGTGACCCGGCGCAGGTCGGCTAGGGTTTCGTCTTCGAGGACGTTCTCCACGAGCACGTAGCCGTCCTCGCGGTACTGGGCGATCTGTACGTCGGTCAGTCGTGGCCGAGACGGTTGCATCGACGGGTATTTTCGCACCGAACTTGGAGGAAGGGGAGTTGCCGGATGGGCAAATTTGGTACACTGCCGAGAGTCCAAATAGGACACTCGGTGGTCGACATGGCTGACGGGGCGAAGCGGCCACAGCATAGATGGAATCGTTCGACCGTAAACGGCATCCTCCGTCACTCCGCCGCGCTGAACGTCTACTCTGTAAGGGAAGGGCTTCCCGTGCAAACCGTTGAGAGTCTCGCGGGCTGCCTCCACGTGACCTCGGCAACCATGCAACGGTGGCTGAGTCTGTCGAAGCAGACCTACGCACGACGGCGGAAGCAGGGACGTTTGTCGGCCCTGGAGTCGGATCGGGTGGTTCGATACGCAGAGCTGCTGCATCGAGCGGCCGGGTTCCTCGGTGACATCGACGGGGCGGCACACTGGCTGAACACGCCGTCCGCGGCGTTGGATGGCGAAACCCCGTTGGACCATGCCACGACGGAGCTTGGCGCCAGAGACGTGCTTAGGCTCATCGGTCGCTTGGAACACGGCATACCCACGTGAAGGCATTCCGCGTCGCTAGGGCGAAGTATGCCGATAGCGTCGAGGTGCTACTGAGTGGCGACGGCGCGCGCGAGTGGGGTGGTCGCTTCAACTCGCCTGGCACGAGAGCGGTCTACTGTTCGACCACGCTTTCTCTGGCCGCTTTGGAAATCCTCGTCCACGCGCCAAGGTTGGACATCTTGCCCGAATACCGCTTCCTCGAAGTCAACGTCCCAGATCAGGCCATCGAACATCTCGACCGTGCGGACCTCGGGGGAGACACTGCGGCATTGGGAGACCGCCGTCTCGGTGCCGAGGGCATTCTCGGATTCAGCGCACCGAGCTTCGTGATCCCTCTCGAACGCAATTTGGTCCTAGACCCCGAACACCAGGACTTCCGGAGACTGGTGACGCACGGGACGATTCAACCGTTTTCGCTCGATCGGCGCCTGCTCACGCGGTAGGAACGTCATTGCTCGATGGAAGGCCGTTGGACAAGGACTGCCCAAAATGTCTGTCTCACAGGGCTTGCCGATGAACCGACGACTCCTACAGACTTCTCCGGTTTGACGTCGGGGAGAGGAATATGACGAGACGTTGGGGAATCCTCGCCACGGGCAGTATCGCCCACAAGCTCGCCGATGCCGTCGTCGCATCGGACACGTCGGAGTTGACCGCCGTCGGCAGCCGTAGCCAAGCCGCGGCCGATGCGTTCGCCACGGATTACGGACTCCCGCCGGCGGGTTCCCACGGCAGCTACGATGCGCTGCTCGCCGATCCCGACGTCGACGTCATCTACGTCTCGACCCCGCATCCCATGCACGCCGAGTGGACCATCAAGGCGCTCGAGGCCGGCAAGGCCGTGCTGTGCGAAAAGCCGATGGGCGTCAATCATCCCGAAGTCATGGCGATGGTGGAGACCGCTGCGTTTCACAACCGCTTCCTGATGGAAGCCTTCATGTACCGCACGCATCCGCAGACGGCCAAGGCAGTGGAGCTGATCCGCGACGGCGCGATCGGCGAGGTGCGGCAGATGAACATGAGCTTCGGATTCGCATCGCCGTTTCGCCCGGAAGGTCGTCTCCACGCCAGCGAACTTGCCGGCGGCGGCATCATGGATGTCGGGTGCTACCCGGTTTCCATGGCCCGGCTGGTTGCCGGGGAAGAGCCGGAGAGCGTGGTGGGTTTCGGGCAACTGAGCCCGACCGGTGTCGACGCCTGGGCTTGCGCGCTGCTGAATTTCCCGAGCGGGGCGATCGCGAGGGTGTCGACGGCCGTCCAACTGGATCTCGACAACGCCGCCGAAGTGTTCGGCTCGGCGGGTTCGATCCGCATCGGTTCCCCCTGGATGGGCTCGCGCCCCGATGGCAGTTGGAGTTTCGAACTCGTTCGCGGCGGCAAGCGCGAGACCATCGCGGGTACGACCAAGCCGCTATACGTGCACGAGGTGGACGCCGTCGCACAAGCCCTCGACGACGGTGCCTTGGAGTCCCCGCACATGAACTGGGAGGACAGCCTGGGCAACGCGCGCGTGCTCGACCTCTGGCGGCGGGAAGCGGGGGTGCAGTTCGATTTCGAAAAGCCCGAGCGGTGCACGATGCCGGTCCACGGCAGGCCGCTCGCGGTCAGGCGCAAGGCGATTCCAAAAGGCGAAGTTGCCGGGGTCGGCAAGCCGGTATCGAGACTGGTTCTGGGTTGCGACAACCAGCCGGACATCCTTCATGCGTCGGTGATGTGGGACAACTACTTCGAATACGGCGGCAACACCTTCGACACCGCCCACATCTACGGCGGCGGGCGCATGGAGCAACTGCTCGGCACGTGGATGGCCAATCGGGGTATCCGCGACGACGTGGTCGTGATCGGCAAGGGCGCGCACACGCCGGCGAACTTCCCGGACCGGGTAGGCCCGCAACTCGACGTGACCCTGGAACGGCTCGGTACGGATCACATCGACCTCTACTTCCTGCACCGGGACAACACGGACGTGCCTGTCGGAGAATGGATCGATGTGCTGGACGCCGAGCGTTCCGCGGGACGCATTCGGGCATTCGGCGGCTCCAACTGGTCGCTTTCGCGGGTCCAGGCGGCCAACGCCTACGCGGCGACCGAGGGGCTGACCCCATTTGCTGCGGTGTCCAACAATTTCAGCCTGGCGCGAATGGTGGAGCCGGTGTGGGCGGGGTGCATCGCCTCGTCGACCGCCGAGTGGCGCACATGGCTCGAAGCCGAGCAGTTGGCGCTGTTCCCCTGGTCGAGCCAGGCGCGCGGGTTCTTCACGGACCGGTTCGATGCCATCCGCGCGGCGAGCGGCAAGGGTGCCGACCGATGGTTCTACAATCAGCCGAGTGACGCCGAACTAGAGCGTTGCTGGTTTGCGGACGACAACTTCGAACGACGGGCCCGGGCCGTGGAGTTGGCGAACGAGCGCGGGGTCGAACCGATCAACGTCGCTTTGGCATATGTCCTCAGTCAGCCGTTCCCGTGTTTTGCGTTGTTCGGGCCACGCGTGCTCGCCGAGACGCGCTCTTCCCTGGCGGCGCTGGACGTCGCGCTTACGGAAGACGAACGGCTTTGGCTCAATCTGGAAGCGAACTCTCGGTAGCGTTTTGCCGTTTTGCCGACTGTCGTCGAGCGGCAGGAACGGCACCATGTTGACGGGCGCAACGGGTTTTTTGGGGCAGCACACGTGCCGAATATTGTGTCCCGTTGGCTGAAGGCGTTCGCCAGCAACTGCGCCATGTGGTCAAACGCGAACTCTTGTGCGGAGATGCCAGCAGCGGCACGACCTTGGTACCGAACCACCACACGGGCAACGGGCAACGACCTGCCGGGCGCGACCACGTTCGAGGGAGAACTCCTCGATGGACGCTCGGGTGCGGCATTGCGGGCAGAGACCGCTGGGTTTAAGCAGCGCGCTGGACCTTAGCTGCGCGACGGCTTTCGCAACGATGCGACGTAGCGGCGGGTTAGGCGTTGCCGTTCCAACTCCCCCGGAAGACGTTAGCCCGATGCCAGACAAGATAGCGTTCGTGGCTGCGGTCAAGACCCTCGACCCTCAGCGGCACAGATGCGCATCTTGGTCTGGCTGCTGCCGAAGACGAGCCAGTCGTTCTCGCGGCCCAGACCGAGGTCGAAGCCATTGTCGGTTGCGGCCTTCGACAGGCGCGCAATGTTGACTGCCGTGATAGTCAAAGGCGTCACCCAAGCTCTTTGCGGAGCCAAGCAACCCGGATGCTCACATGGGCTGGTCGCGTTTCCTGCTCCAGAATCTCGTCAGCCCGAGCGGCGCGGTCCGCTCGCGACGCGGTTCGACCCGCGAAGGCGCGACCGAGCTTGGTCCGCTCCTGATCCAAGGCCGCCCTGCGCGCGGCAGTCAACCTTGGGTGATTGAGGTTCAGGATAAAGGGGCGGTCGCCAGTGCCGTTGATGGCGAGTTCGAGAGCGCGACGAATCACCGCGCTCGCGGGCGCGGTGTCGCGCAGACGCATCTCGCCGCGGCCGTTGTAGCCGACCAATCGTTCGTAGGCCAACTCGGTCGGCCAAGGAAGTTCTGGTCCGTCATCTCCAAGCCAGCGATTACCCTTGGCGGCGTCGCAGGTGTCTGCCGTGGGGCATGAGAGGTAGAGGTTTGCCCAGTGGAGGGCGAATTCGGACGCCCTGTCTAAATGGCGCCAGTGCTCAATGTGCGGAGTCTTGTCCTCAGACAGCTGCCGCTCACAGTAGACGCACAGCGACCGCTGCTCGGCGTACATGGGTTCTCGGAGCTTGGCCTTATCAAGCTGATCGAACTGGGTGCGGGCGGAGACATTGCCTGCGGGCAGGACCGCCAGGAAGTCCCGCTCGGCGTCCACGAACCGACGCGGCGTCTGCCCATCGGGACTTACGTTCAAGGGCGGAAAGCTCTTCCTCACCCCTCGCACCTAATCCTCCGAGAGTTCGTCGTCTAGGAAGCCTTGGCACGGATGAACTCCGGATCGTCATCACCCCATCGACGGCGGAGCCTTTCGAGTAGCCGAGTGGCAGCATCGCGATCACCGCCATCAATCGCGTCATAGAGCTCCCGCAGAACATCTTTGCCAGCTTCGTCGCGGTCGTCGGTGTGCATGTGGTCGCGCAGGATGGCGTTGGTGTCGCGGCCTCAAACGTGAACGTCGTGTTCCCGCACCTCCCCGTTGACCAGCCACCTCACTTGGCGGTTCTCCACGCTGCTGAGTACCTGGGAACATGCTCAGGAACCTCAACCCCCCACGGGTTCCCGTCCGGTTGGTCATTGCGCCAAAGGACGCCAGCTCGGCAATACATCGACAGGTTGATGTTCGCATCCCGCCTCGATCTGAACGTCGGACAGGTACGCGTATTCGGATTCAGAACTCTGAAGTCCTCGGGCCTCAAGCCGAAGTGCCGTTCCGGCTTGTCCAGATCTGCCGCGCGCCGCGCATAGAAAATCAAGTCGGCCTGCTCGGCCTCTCGGATCGTGAGCAAACACGAACCGATACGCGTGGTGAAGACCCTTGAAGATCAAACTCTCGTTCTCGAAGTGGTGCACGTTCGCGAGGGCACTCCTGTCAAGAAGAGCTTGGAAGTAACCCTTGGTCGTATCGTCCGTAACGATCCCACCCGGGACAATGAACCCCGCGCACCCCCCGGATGCCATCACGCGCCAATTGTGCTCCGCGAACAAAGCATATGTGTTTATGTCCCCTTTCCCGCACAGGGGATAGCGCCCTGATTGTCGAACGAAGTGGC
>JAPOYW010000026.1 GCA_026706425.1 Gammaproteobacteria bacterium | reverse complement strand
CGCCCGTGGTCGCGCAGTAGCCGGTGGAGTCGGTGTCTGCCACGCGAATGCGCATGCGTTCGTAGGGTACGCCCAGGGTTTCCGCCGCCATCAGCGCCATGGACGCGCGACTACCGCCGATATCCGGGCTTCCCTCGACGATCTTGACCATGCCGCTGTCGGTGATGTGGACTTCGGCGCTGGACTGGTTGCCGCCGTTGAACCAGAAGCCCGCCGCCACGCCGCGTCCCTCGTCCTCGCCGAGCGGCTTCGCGTAGTTCGGATGGGCCTTCGCGGCTTCGAGGCACTCCAAGAAGCCCACCGGGCCGAACGTTGGGCCGTAGGCCGCGTGGGTGCCCTCGCTTGCGGCGTTCTTCAACCGGAAGTCGATAGGGTCCATGCCGACGATCTCGGCAAGCTCGTCGATCACGGACTCGCCCGCGAACATGGACTGCGGGGCGCCGGGTGCCCGGTAGGCGGCGACGCGGGGTCGGTTGACCACCACCTCGAAGCCCTCGATGAGCACGTTGTCGACGTCGTACGGGGCGAAGATGCACATGGCGCCGGCGCCGAGCGGACTGCCGGGGAACGCACCCGCCTCGTAGATGAGCTTGGCGTACATGCCGACGATGGTGCCGTCGCGCTTGCAGCCGATCTTGATCGTGTTGACGGTGCCGGACGCGGGTCCCGTGGCCCGGAATACGTCCTCCCGGGTCATCACCATCTTCACGGGCCTGCCGCTCTTCTCGGACAGCTTCACCGCCAGGGGCTCCAGGTAGATCGTGGTTTTGCCGCCGAATCCGCCGCCGATTTCGCTGGCGATGACGCGGATGTCGCCCTCGTCCATGCCCAGCGCCATGGCGGTCATGCTGCGAACGCCGAAGTGACCCTGGGTGCTGCACCAGACGGTGGCCTGGCCGTCCTCGTTGAAACTGCCGACGCATGCATGGGGCTCGATGTAGCCCTGGTGGACCATGGGCGTCACGAAGGTCCTTTCGACGATCTCGTCGGCCCTGGCGAGGGCCGCCTCCACGTCGCCCTTGGATATGACTTGCTTCTTGACCAGGTTGGTGGATGCCGTGGACGGCTCGGGCAACCCCTGGGTGCGGAGATCGTCGTGCAGGATGGGCGCATCGGGTTCGAGTGCCTGGAGCGCGTCGGTGACGGCATCGAGAACCTCGTAGTCCACGACAACGGCTTCTGCCGCCGCTTCCGCCGCTTGCACGGAGGTCGCGGCGACGGCGGCGACGGCATGACCGTGATAGAGCACCTTGTCGCTGGCGATCAGGTTGTTGTTGAACCCCTTGCGGCCGAAGCTGAAGTGGGTCCGGTCCGGAAAGTCGGCGGCGGTGATGACCGCCAGCACACCCGGCATGGCTTTGGCGGCGGACGTGTCGATGGAGCGGATGCGTGCATGGGCGTGGGGACTTCGCACGACCTTGCCGTGCAGCATCCCCGGCAGGGCGTGGTCGGCGCCGAAATTGGCGCGCCCCGTGACCTTCTCCAACCCGTCGGGACGAACCGGCCGTGTGCCGATGTACTTCAGACCTCGTGCGACGCTCATGCCTCCTCCTAGTTCCGTGGCCGTTTAACTATACGATGGAAACCGTGATGCGTGTCTCGGGGCGGTTGAACTTGCCTTTGGCGCGGCGAGTCACACAGACTGCCGCGAAGGACTTTGGAGATGAGCGATGGGCTACGATGCCTTGCACGACCGGTTCAGACGGATCGGTGACCTCAACCACGCCTTGGGCATGCTGTCCTGGGACGAGGCGGTGATGATGCCGACGGGCAGCGGCAGGGTGCGCGGCGAAGCGTTGGCGACGCTGACTGGAATGGTCCACGAGCTCACGGCGGCGTCGGAAACCGGTGAACTCGTGGATGCCGCGGCAGGGGAGGAACTCGAACCTTGGCAAGCCGTCAACGTGGAGAAGATCCGCCATGACTGGGTGAGGGCGCGCGCCGTGCCCGCAGATCTCGTGAGAGCGTTGTCGCTTGCCACATCCGCCTGCGAGCAGACCTGGCGCGGGGCGCGGGGCGAAAACGACTGGAACGCGGTGGTGGACGGTCTGGGGACCGTTGTGGACCTCACCCGCGAGAAGGCGCAGGCGTTGGCGGCCGCGCTCGAATGCGAGCCCTACGATGCGCTGCTCGACAACTACGAGCCCGGTCTGACCCGCACGGTAATCGATCCGGTGTTCGACGAGCTAGGTGCCGTACTCCCTGACATGGTTGACGCTGCGATCGCTCGCCAGCCGGTGGGGGCGTTGCCGCGTGGACCGTTCCCCATCGAACGCCAGCAAGCCTTGGGCCGAGCACTCATGGCGGAGGTGGGGTTCGATTTCGAACGCGGGCGGCTCGACGAAAGCCATCATCCCTTCTGCGGCGGCGACCCGGACGACACCCGCATCACCACGCGCTACAACGAGTACGACTTCCTCGAGTCGATGTTCGCCGTGCTTCACGAGACCGGCCATGCCATGTACGAGCAGGGCCTGCCCAAGGAGTGGCGCAACCAGCCGGTGGGCCATGCCGGCGGCATGGCGTTGCACGAGAGCCAGTCCCTGCTGATGGAGATGCAGGTCTGCCGGGGCGCGCCGTTCATCGAGTTCGCGGCGCCGATCATCCAACGCACGCTGCTCGGTACCGAAACCGATGCGCCGGAATGGCAGCCGGACAACCTCGTGAGACTTGCCGCCAAGGTCGAGCGCGGTTTCATCCGGGTCGATGCAGACGAACTGACCTATCCCCTGCACGTCATCCTGCGCTACCGATTGGAGACGGCGTTGCTCACCGGAGACCTCGCCGTCGCCGAGATTCCCGATGCATGGAACGAGGGCATGTCGGCATCGCTCGGGTTGTCCACGGCCGGCAACTACGCCGACGGCTGCATGCAGGACGTGCACTGGTTCGCCGGGTTGATCGGCTACTTCCCGAGCTACACGTTGGGTGCCGTCATGGCCGCACAGATCTTCCGTGCGGCGCGCGGTTCGATTCCGGGCCTCGACGAAGCGGTCCGCCAAGGGCGGTTCCCCGTCCTGTTCGACTGGCTGCGCGAGCATGTGCATGGTCGGGGAAGCATCAAGCGCAGCTTGGAGCTGGTTGCCGATGTGAGCGGTTCCCAGCTTGGAACCGGCGCGTTTCTGGGGCACTTAAGGACACGCTACGGTCTCGACTAGCGCGAGTCCGTTGATCACGATGGAACGGCTATTCGGCCCGCAGGTGGCGTAAACTACGCCTCGAATGTGGTCCAAGATCACGAGTGCACCAGCATGGCGACGCGGGACCTACTGACGATGCTGCTGGCCGCCGCCTGTCTGGCGGCGGCAACGGTCGACGAGCAGAAACCGGCCCAGGATTCCGAACCACCGTTCACGGCGGAAGAGATCTTGGCCAACCCCCTAGGCGAGGAAGCCTACGAACAGTCCTCCCGGTGCCTCTCCACGGGCAAGTACCGCCGCGTCGAGATCATGAACCACCAGGTGCTCATCTTCCATGGCCGGGGCGACGAAATGTGGCTCAACATTCTCCCCAACCGTTGCATGGGCCTGCAGCCCGACATGATCCTGTCCATCGAGAAACGGGGCATGCGGCTTTGCGCCCGGGACCAGTTCAGGGGCGTTCCGCGGTTCCGTCCCGACGCGCCGTCGATGCCCTGCACGCTGGGCGAATTCCACCCGACGCGTCGGGAAAACGTCACGGCGATTCGCGATGCCATCGAGGCTGGCCAGAAGACCACCACGGTGGACCGCACGGTCCGCTCCGCAGGGCGCGAAACCGAAGGCGGCGACAAGCCGGAATCGGACTCGTCGGGGCGACCCTATCGCGCCCGCTAGGGCGCGCTGTCGCCCCTACGAGTCCGCCAAGCGTTCTCCCAGCAACCCGAGGGCACGGTGCAGATCCGGCGTCGTGTCGAGCAGCGGCGCCATGGGATCGCCAAGACGCTCAAGGCGATCGACGGCGTTCTTCAAGGTGTGGTTCGAGTTACGTAGTTCATCGTCCAGTTCCGACCACTTGATCGGCATCGACACGGAAGCCGCCACCTCCGCACGGGCGGAGAACGGCGCCACCAGCAACTGGCCATGGCCGTTTTGCATGAAGTCGACGTAGACCTTGTTCTCGCGCTGGCTCACCACGCGCATGATCGTGGCGATATCGCCCCGCCGCACGACGACGACCCGGGCCAGCAGTTCGCCCAGTGTTTTGGCCTGGCCGTGGGTGAGTTGGCGAGCTAGGGGCAGCAGTATGTGCAAGCCGCTCGCGCCGCTGGTTTTGGGGAAACCCGGCAGATCGATCTCGTCGAGGAGTTCCTCGACGACCCGGGCGATGTCCACCACGTGGGCGAACGGTGCGTCCTTGGGGTCGAGGTCCAGCACGCACCAGTCCGGGTGTTCCAGGTCGGTGATGCGGCTGTGCCACGCATGGATGGGAATCGCGCCCATGTTGGCCAGGTACTTAAGCGATTCAACGTTCTGTACGACGAAGTAGTTGACCTCGCGTTCCGCGCTCTCGCTCCACAGGGTCTTGCGCGTGAGCCAATCGGGAACGAAGGCGGGCGCGTCGCGTTGGTAGAACGACTTGCCGTGGATGCCGTCGGGAAACCGCGTGAGCACGAGCGGGCGGTCGACGAGATAGCGCAGCATCCACGGCGCGACATTCTCGTAGTAGTCGATGAGATCGCCCTTGGTGAGGCTCTGCTCCGGAAAGAAGATCTTGTCGCGATTGGTGACGATCACCTCGCGCACGGGCTCGGGGTCGAAGTCGACCTCGGCGGGCTCGTCGTAGGCGCTCAAGCACTCCTTGGGTGCCTTGTCGTCGCGGAACCGGACGAAGATGGGGTGGCGCAGATTGCCGTCCGCCGAATACTCGCGGAACTCCACTTCGCAAACCAGGATGGGCTCGACCCAGCGGTGCGTGGCGTCGTTCGACAGAGGGTCGCCTTCTCCGAGTTCCGCAAGCCGCGACGCGGCCTCCCGGCGGTTCGACTCGCCGAGGCCCGACCCGACCCGACCGCAATAGACGAGCTCGTCCCCGCGATACTCGGCGAGCACCAGGGCACCGATGTCTGCGGCGTTCGACTTCGACGGCGTCCAGCCGGCGACGACGAAGTCCGCCGACCGTCGGGCCCGGACCTTGCGCCAGGCGTCGCTGCGCCCGCTCCGGTAGGCCGAGTCCGCCCGCTTGCCGACCACGCCTTCGAGCCCCAGCCCGGTCAATCTCTTGAAGGTCTCGATGCCATTGCCTTCGACGTGCGCCGAGTACCGGACCGGTCCCAGGGCCGGGAGCATCTGCTCGAGCAGGCGTTTGCGTTGGAGCAAGGGTTGGCCCTTGAGGTCGTAGCCACAGGCATCGAGGAGATCGAATGCGTAGCACCTGACCGGGTCGTGCATCGAAGCCCGCGCCAACACCGGGGCGCCGCGCAAGGCCGCGCGTTGCTGAAGTCGGGCGAAGCTCGGGACACCGCGAGCGTCGAGTACCACGACTTCGCTGTCGATGGTGAATTCGCGATAGGGGAACCGGCGCACGGACTTTGCGATTTCGGGGAACAGCGCGGTCAGATCGAGACCCCGGCGCGAACGCAGCGTCACTTGGTCGCCGCGCCGCTTGATCATCAGCCGATAGCCGTCGTACTTGATCTCGAACACCCAGCCGTCGCGGTGGAAGGGCTCGGACGCAGTGGCAAGCATGGGCTCGTCCGGTGTCGGCTGGGTGGGTGGCGGCGTCGGCTCGAGGGATTGGATGTCTGAGGCGAGCGCGGACTCGATCTCCTCGGCTTGGTCGAGGCGTTCGACGGTGAGCCCCGACAGCACGGAGTCGTCGGAAAGCGTACCGGGTCGCGCCCATCGGTCGCGCTCCTTGATGAGCAACCACTCCTTGCCGGTGTTCTCCCGGCCTTTCAGCTTGATGAGCGTGAACCGGCCGCGCAGCTTGTGGCCGTTTAGGTCGAACAAGAGCTTGCCGTCGGCGAAACCCGTCGCGAAATCCTCCAGTTCGACGTAGGTACCCTGGTCCCAGACGATGACGTTGCCGGCACCGTAGTTGCCTTCCGGGATGCTGCCCTCGAAATCGGCGTAGTCGAGGGGGTGATCCTCGACCAATGCGGCGAAGCGCTTGTTCTCGGGGTCCATCGAAGGACCCTTCGGCACGGCCCAGGAGCGAAGTACGTTGTCGACCTCCAGCCGGAAGTCCCAATGCAGCCTCGTCGCCGCGTGTTGCTGGACGACGAACAGGCGTTTGGAGCCGCTAGCACCTTCGCGCTGGACTGCGGCGAAGGGCTCGGGAGTGACCGAGGCGCGTCGCTTGGATCGGTACGTACCGAGGCTATCGCCGCTTGTTGAGGGCATAACCGATCCGGGCTATATTCCTTATCCGGCCTCGAATACAAGGGAGGTGTCGCATGGCCGCCCGTCCCATGGCTTCTGCAACCATCTCGTTTGGCTTGGTGTCGATTCCCTGCAAGCTGTTCCCCACGGTCGACAATACCAGCGCCGTTCGCTTCAACTACCTGAGCAAGGACGGCTCGCGGCTGCGTCAGCAGTATATCCGCGCCTCCGACGGCGAGATAGTTGAGCGGGAAGACCGCGTACAGGGGTACGAATTCGCCAAGGGCCAGTACGTCACGTTCACCGCCGACGAGTTGAAGGCGCTCAACGTTGTCGCCACCAACGCCATCGACATCGACGAGTTCATCCCCTTGGCGGACGTCGAGCGCCTCTACATCGAACGGGTCTACTACCTCGGCCCGGACAAGGGCGCGGGCCGTTCCTACCACCTGTTGCGCGCCGCCCTCACCAGGACCGGTCGTGCGGCGCTGGCGCGCTACGCTGCCCGGGGCAAGAGCTATCTCGTGCTCATCCGGCCCATGGCCGAAGCCCTGGTCATGGAGCAGCTCAAGCATGCCGACGAACTTCGCAAGGTCGACGAAGTACCGCTCGACGTCTGCGAAGTGAACGACAGCGAGCTCGATCTCGCGGTGCAGATCATCGGCCAGCGCACCAACGACAAGTTCGAGCCGGAGAACTACCGGGACGAGGTCAAGTCCCGCGTCCTCGAGTTGATCCAGCAGAAGATCGACGGCCAGGACATCTCCGTTGCGCCGGAGGAGAAGCCGGAAGCGAAGATCATCGACCTCATGGAAGCGCTTCGCCAATCCGTCTCGGACCAAGGTGGTGTCGGCAAGGACTCCAAGCCCGCCAAACGCGCCACGGGCAAGCGCGCGGCAGGGAAGCCCTCTAGCGGCGAGTCGCGGCCCGAAGGCGAAAACGAAAAGGTGGCGGCGTCGGCCGGACGCCGCGAGGGCTGACGATCGAGTTGGGACCACGCCATGCGGCCGATTCAATCGAGGGCGCGCGACGGCACGGATGCAGGCGGATACCGAACGCGTGAAGTTGCCGAGCTGACCGGACTCAAGCCGAGCCTGATCCGCCGTTTCGTTCAGCACACATTGATCGAACCGACCCGGGGTAGGGCCGGGGAGTTCCATTTCTCCTTCCAGGACATGGTCCTTTTGCGTACCGCCAAGGGCCTGCTCGATGCGGACGTGTCGCCGCGCCGGACGTTGGCCGCGCTGCTCAAACTTCGCGACCGGCTCCGGGAAGAGGGTGCCCAGCGGCCCCTGTCGGCAATGCGCATCTTCGCGGACGGAAACACGGTCGTGGTTCGCGAGGAGGACGCGCTGTGGGACGTGGAAACCGGACAGGGCCACTTCGCTTTCGAAGTGGAGCATCTGGCCGGCGACGTGCGCAAGATCGCCACCCGCAATCTTGCCATTGCGCGAGCGAGCGACGATCTCGACAGCGACGATTGGTACAACTTCGGTCTCGACCTCGAGGAGGTGGCGCCGGAGAAGGCGCCCGAGGCCTACACCCGTTCGATCAACCTGAACCCCGCCAATGCGGATGCCCACGTCAACCTTGGGCGCCTTCACCAGGTCCGGGGCGACCTCAAGCACGCCAAGCGGCACTACCGGCTTGCGCTGGACGCTGGTCCGGAACAACAGCTTGCGCTCGACACCCTCGGCACGGTTTTCGACGAGCTCGACGAGCTGGACACGGCCGTTGACTACTACCGGCAGGCGGCGTCGATTCCAGATGCCCACTACAACCTGGCGCGCATCTTCGAGGTGAAGGGCGACGAGCTCAGCTACCTTCGGCACATGCGCCGGTATCAATCGCTGGTGGAAGCCGACTGACCATCGCTGCGCCCCCGAACGCACGGCGCCGTTCTTCGGCGACCCGCTCGCCCGGGGCGTCCCCCGCATGCCAGTTCCCGAAGAGTGAGAATTCTGCTTCTGCGAAGCTTGATGATAATGATTTTCACTCCTAATATCAGTAAGTTACGTTGCTTTCGCGGCGGCATGCGTTGACAATTGCCGGCCTAGGTTGTTAGGGAGGCGCCATGAAGCCGCAAGACCCCAAGATCATCGAGTACCTCAATCGCGTGCTCAAGAACGAACTCACGGCGATCAACCAGTACTTCCTGCACTCCAGGATGTTCAAGGACTGGGGACTGAAGGAACTCGGCGAGCACGAGTACCACGAGTCCGTCGACGAGATGAAACATGCCGACGCGTTGATCGAGCGCATCCTGTTCCTGGACGGATTGCCCAACCTGCAGGATCTCGGCAAACTGATGGTCGGCGAAGACGTCCCGGACATGCTGCGCTGCGACCTCAAGTTGGAGAACGACGCGATGCCGCTCTTGCGGGAGTGCGTGGCCTACGCCGAGTCGGTCGGCGACTACGTCAGTCGCGAATTGTTCGAGGACATCCTGACGTCGGAAGAAGAGCACGTCGATTGGCTCGAGACGCAGCTTGAACTGATCGACAAGACCGGGTTGCCGAACTACCTGCAATCGCAGATGAGTTGAGGTCGTTTCCGCACAACGGGACGGGACAAGCCCGTCCCCTGCGTCGGGTGCCCAGCGACCGTAGGGGCGACGCTTGTCGTCGCCCGCCGCCGCCACGCGGCTAACGGGGTCTGTTCCAGGAAGGAGAAACCTCGCTTAGGTCTTGAGTTTGCGGACGTACAGCACCATTTCGTGGTGAACTAGCTCGTAGCCGTGTTCGGCGGCGATTTCGCGCTGCAGATCCTCGATGCGTTCATTGACGAACTCGGTGACGGAACCCGTGTCGACATCCACCATGTGGTCGTGGTGTGTTTCGCTGGCCAATTCGTAGACCGCGTGCCCGTCGTCGAAGTTGTGCCGCTCGACGATGCCCGACTGCTCGAACTGGGTCAGGACCCGATAGATCGTCGTGATGCTGATCGACTCGTCCACCCTGAGAAGCTCCTTGTAGACGTCTTCCGCCGACAGGTGGTGCGGCTCGGCACGTTCGAGAACCTCGAGCACCTTCAGCCGCGGCATCGTGACCTTGAGCCCGGCGCGTCGGAGTTCGATCTGTTGCGGGTCGCTCGGCACGGTTGAGAGGCCACGTCGTGTGTGGTACTGACACTAGCCCTCGGCCTCCGACACGTCAACGAACTTTGCAGCGGAACGACCACACACACCTAGCCCAGCGATCTGGCCGCCTCTTGGAAGCTCCGGTGGCGAATCCATGAGCGAGAACCCCCAGCGGCGGAACGCGAGGGACTCGCCCCTTGCCAGCCCCGAGGACTCGGCGCTCGGTCGCGTATTCAACGAGTTGGCGAGTCTTCGAGTAGCGCGACTGTCCGGGCTCGACGCCAACGAATTGGACGCCCTCGCCCAATTGGGTGTGCGCATTGCCGGGGACCGGGCCTGTCTCGAGCCGGACGTCGAACTGCTGTCGGCGGCCTCCGTCCGCGACGGACTTGCGCCGCCGACCCTGGCTTGGCTGCGCGACCTCGAAATACGCGCCCACATCGACAGCACCAACACGTCGCTGCTGGCCCAGGCGGAGCATGGCCGGATCGCCGGGTGCGTTCTCGCCGCGGAAGTGCAGACCGCCGGGCGCGGACGACGCGGACGAAACTGGCTGAGCCCGTTCGGGCGCAATCTTGCCGTTTCCATCGGGGTCGCCATCACGCGGCCCGTGGCGGAAATCGGGGCGCTGAGCCTCGTCGTCGGAGTCGCGGTGCGGCGGGCGCTGGTGGAACACGGTCTGTCGGGCGTGGCGCTCAAGTGGCCGAACGACATCCTGCTCGACGGCCGCAAGCTGGCCGGAATCCTGATCGAACTGGTCCGGGCCGCGGCGCCGGTGGAAGTCGTCGTCGGCATCGGCGTCAACGTGGGTTGCGCATCGCGGGTGGCGGAGCGCATCGATCAGTCGATTGCCGACGTCGCGGAACAGATCGACGGTCCAACCCGCAACGCGCTGCTGGCGCGGATCCTCGACCACGTCGTCGCGGCGTGCCGCGGATTCGACGCGGCGGGATTCGAACGATTTGGCGACGAGTGGAACGACGCGCACTTCTATCGGGGCGCCCGGGTTGTGGTTACACCTGCCGATGCGGGCGGCACGGAAGCCGGCCGCAAACCGGCCGCTTCCGTTGCGGGCAAGGTGCTCGATGTCGGTGCCGACGGCGCCTTGCGGATCGACTCCGCGGATGGCGTCCGCGCGTTCACGGGGGGCGAAGTCACGATGCGCACCGCAACCGATTGACGCGGGTTCGAACATGACCTCGCTCGACATCGACATGGGCAATTCGCGCACCAAGTGGCGTTTCGGCGGATCGGTGGGTGCCTTGCCGTCGCCCGAAGTGCCGGCCTTGGACATTGAGCCGAGCCGCGTTCGGGTGGCGACGGTTCTCCGCAATCGCGACGCGCTGGGACGCCTGATCGCCGATCGCTACGGCGTCGTTGCGGAATTCGCGGCAACGACCGCCGAGCTTGGCGGCGTGCGGTGCGGCTACCCGGACCCGGCGCGTCTCGGCGTCGACCGATGGTTGGGCGTGGTCGCAGCGTGGCATCTCAGTGGCGGTCCGGTCATCGTGATCAGCGCGGGCACCGCGGCCACGGTCGACTTCGTCGATGCCAACGGTCGCCACGAAGGCGGCCACATCGCGCCGGGATTGCGTTTGCTGCGGGACGCGCTCTACCGAAAGACCGCGGACGTTCGGCCCGAGCGATCGGTCGAGTCGTGCACCGCGCCGGGCGCGGATACCGAAACCGCGGTTTCCTCCGGGACGTTCCTGATGCTGCGGGCGTTCGCCGAGGCCGCGGTCAAAGGGTTTGCGTACCGCCACGGCTACAATGCCGAGGTGTTCCTAACCGGCGGTGACGCGGACCTGCTCGCCGACGGTCTGTCGATGCCCGTCCGGCGCGAACCGCACCTGGTGCTGGACGGCCTGGAGATCGCATTGCCGTGAAATCCCACACCGCAGCAAACAACGGAACGGCGCTGCGTTCGCTGTTGACGTGGATCCTGGTGCTTCTCGTAGTTGCCAATGTCGCCGTGTGGACGGCTTGGCCCTTTCGGGACAAGCTCGTGGCGCTGGGGATCCTTGCGCCGCCCCCGATCGAGCGGGTGGACCTCGATCCCCAGGCATTGCCACCCATCGTTCAACGCGCAGACCAACCGTTCGAGTCGCACGTCGATGGCGAGCCCGGGAGCGAGGAGATGATCGAGAGCGTCGAACCGGCTGTTCCTCCCGACGGCGGCGCGTCGGCCTCGCCTTCAGGGCCGGAAACCGCCGGTCGGCCGTCCGTGAACGGGCAACCGCCGTCATTGGCTTTGCTCGACTGCGTCATCGTCGGCCCTTGGGAGACCCGGGAAGCGCTTGAGGTAGTGGCGACGCGGCTCCGTTCGACGGGCGCGTTCGTCGACTCGCCGGAAGAACCCGGCGTCGCTGCGCTGGACTACCATGTCTACGTCGAGCCGTTGGCTTCGCGGGATGCCGCCCGAGCGGTCGAAAAGGAACTGATAGCCCAGGCTGACGATGATGTCGCCGTCATACCGAGCGGCCCCTACGAGGATGGCGTGGCGGTAGGCGTCCACCGCAACCGCAACCTGGCCGAGGCGCGGCGCGATCGAATCGCGGCGCTCGGCTATGCCGTCAAAGTACGCGAGCGCCATTGGTTGCGGGCCCGTGACGTGTCCCCGGATGCGCTGGGCGGACTCGACTACGACGCCTGTCCGGACCACGGGGGCGGATGACGGATTTGCTTGCCGCCAAGGTGCCCATTACCTAACATCGCGGCCCGATTCGACGTCCGTTCGATCAGCCGCCATAGCTCAGCCGGCAGAGCAGCTCACTTGTAATGAGAAGGTCCGGGGTTCGATTCCTCGTGGCGGCACCATCAGGCTTCGATGACTTCCCGCGGCGTCGTGTAGCCCAGAAAGATGTGCTTCTCGATCCACTCCGGCGGATCGCGCCTCGGCAGCGTCAACGCCGGTTCGCCCCTTGCAGCTGATTCGGTAGAACAGGCGGGCGTCGTCGATGGACTGGATGTTCTCCTTGATCGGCGGAGCGATATGGATGGTCGCGAAGAGGTCCCAGATCGTCACGTCGCCGGGCTCGTGGACGTGGTCGTAGCGGAACTCCGGCTGCAGGACGTGGGCCTCGATCTCGTCGAGGAAAGCCCGCGATGCTTCCACGGACCTGCCGTCGACTTCGACCGGGATCTGGCGGGGAGGCCGCGGGCACCATAGGGGGCTATGCAGTGATTGGATGCCGGAGTGCGGATTGCTGCGCACCAGCGGAACCGGGGCCGCGTGGTTCTTGGTATACGAATGCCTTCGTACCTGTATGTCGGCGAGGCGCGTCCGCTCGGCGCTGGGCAGGGCCGCGAAGGCGGCGGCGGTGTCGGCGAAAGACGTCTCGCCGTTGAGGGGGAGTGTCCGTCGTAGACGCATCAACCGGGGTCGGCGTCTTCGAAGTAGGGGTCGTTCGGCGCGTTCTCCGACCGGGGGTCGGGAACCCAGGTGCCGCCCGGCGCATCGCGCGAGACGGGTACCTTATGGACGAGGCAGGCGGCAAATCGGCGGCAAATCGGCGTTGACACCAACCGATCCCGTAGGCACACTTCCGCGTCTTTTTTACTTGCGAGTCCCGGAGGGGTTCCCGAGCGGCCAAAGGGATCAGACTGTAAATCTGACGGCTAAGCCTTCGTAGGTTCGAATCC
>JAPOYW010000337.1:3384-13083 GCA_026706425.1 Gammaproteobacteria bacterium | reverse complement strand
CCAAGCGAAGGAGAACGAAGCGCGGCGGGACGGGCGGCGAGAAGTCGGAGTCCGCTGATAGTACCGGCGAGGCCGGGGAACCCGCCCCAGGGAACCCGGCGGAGGGAAGCGGCGGACCGGGCAACGGGGCTTTCGGAGGGAAAGATGGACGGACCGCCGAGTTCGGCGAACATCTCAACGCGACAAGGAAAGCTGGCGGAACTGGCTCGGATCGAGCCGAAGCTGGAACTGATGACGGTCGCGCACCACGTCGACATGGCGTGGCTGCGCGAAGCCTACCGGCGCACGCGCAAGGACGGCGCGGCGGGGGTGGACGGCGTGACGGCGGCGCAGTACGAGGCCGGCCTGGAGGCGAACCTGTCGAGTCTGCTCGACCGGTTCAAGTCGGGCCGGTACCGGGCGCCGCCGGTGCGTCGGGTGCACATCCCGAAGCCGGGCGGTGCGGGGAAGACGAGGCCGCTGGGCATCCCGACGCTGGAGGACAAGGTTCTGCAGCGTGCGGTGCTGATGGCGCTGGAGCCGATCTTCGAGCAGGACTTCCTGGACTGCTCGTACGGGTTCCGGCCCGGACGCGGCCCGCACATGGCGCTGGAGGCGCTGTGGCACGGGCTGATGGGCCTGGGCGGCGGCTGGGTGATCGATCTGGACATCCGGAGCTTCTTCGACGAGGTGGATCGGGGCTGGCTGAGGGACTTTCTGGGCCGACGGGTGCGCGACCGGACGATCCGGCGCGCGGTCGGCAAGTGGTTGAACGCCGGGGTCATGGAGGACGGCGCGGTGCGCCGTTCGGAGCGCGGCACGCCGCAGGGCGGGGTGATCTCGCCGCTGCTGAGCAACCTCTACCTGCACCACGTGCTCGACGAGTGGTTCGAGCGGGACGTCAAGCCGCGGCTGCGCGGTCGGGCCTTCATGGTCCGGTTCGCGGACGACGCGAGGCGTGCGTACGCGGTGCTGGGGGAGCGGTTCGCGAAATACGGACTGCGCCTGCATCCGGACAAGACCCGGCTGGTGGACTTCCGCAGTCCGCCCCGGCGGACGCCGGGCGGCACGCAGCGCGAACGGAGCTTCGCGCTGCTGGGGTTCACCCACTACTGGGGGCGCTCGCGCAAGCGGCGCTGGACAGTGAAGCGCAAGACGGCGCAGGACCGGCTGGCGCGCGCGATGCGCGCGGTCGGCGACTGGTGCCGCCGGAACCGCCACCAGCCGGTGGCGGTGCAGTGGGAGGCGCTGCGGCGCAAGCTGCTGGGCCACTACGCCTACTACGGCATCACCGGCAACTACCCTGCGCTGGCGCGGTTCCACTGGTGGGTCCGCGCGACGTGGTACAAGTGGCTGTGTCGCCGCTCGCCGCGCACGCGGATGACCTGGGACCGCTTCCTGCGTCTGTGCCGTCGCTGTCCCCTGCCCCGACCGCGAGTCGTGCAGAGCGTCTATCGTGCAGCTACACCGTAGCCCGAGGAGCCGGATGCGCGAATTGCGCACGTCTGGATCTGCGGGAGCCGGGGGAGGGCAACCACCCTCGGCCACCCGGCCCGGGCTTGTCCCGTCCTGATCGAGCCTGTGCGGGAACCGTGGGTAAGGCGCGTTAGCCTCGTTCCTGCCGATCCCTCCTCCAGCCGCCGCCAAGGGCTTGGTAGATGGCGACGACCGCATTGAGGTAGGCGCGCTTGTTGCTCAGCACCGAGTTGCGGGCGCTGTAGAGGAACTCCTGGGCCGACAGTACACGCTGGTAGTCGATCACGCCTTCCCGGTAGCGGACCTCGGCAATCCGCAGCGACTCCTCGGCTCTCGACAGCTCCTCGAGCAGGATCGCATCGAGGGATTCCAAGAGTTCGATGTTGCCGAGCGCGACGTCGATGTCGTTGAAGGCGCGGATCACCGTTTCCCGATAGCTCGCCAGCGCCGACTCCATGGCAAGCCGCGCGGACTCCCGGGCCCGCCCGCGTCTGCCGAAGTCGAACACGCTCTGCGCCAGGGATGGGCTCAACGACACGAACAAGCTCCTGTTCGACGCCAGTTCGCGCAGCGATGTGCTGACGGTGTTCGCGGCGGCCGTCAGGGAGATGCTCGGCAGGAGCGCGTTCCTGGCGATGCCCACGTTGGCCCGGGCGCGGCGCAGGTTCAGTTCGGCCTGGACGATGTCCGGACGACGCACGAGCAGCTCGGAGGGCAGACCCGGGCCGACCTTCGGCGTCGCCAACTCCGCCAGCGTGGTGGTGCGAACGTCGAGGTTCCGTACCGGCTCGGCGAGAAGCACGGCCAACGCGGCGCGCGCCGAGTATTCCTGCTGGCGGAGCTGTGCTAGGGCGTTGCGCTGGCGTTGCACTTGGATCTGCTGCTGCAGGGCGTCCAGCGGCGTGAGCACACCGGCATCGACCCGGGCCTGGGTGATGCGCCCGATCGTTTCGGCGTTGTCGAGGTTGCGCTTGGCTGCCTCGATCTGATCGCGGGTGAATAGGATGCTGAAATAGGTGGAGGCCGTTGTGCCGAGAAGGTTCAGGCGGGTGCTGGCCAACTGCGCGACGGCCGAGTCGAAGGTGGCCTCGGCGGATTCGAAACGGTACGGCTTGGTCAGGATGTCGGCGTAGCCGATACCCACCGACAGGCTGGCCGATTCGGACCGTGAATCGGAGAAGTTCCCATTGGGCGGCTTCGACCCGGAGTAGGTGGTGCTGGTGGCGAAGTCGGCGATCGGCGTGGGGTAGAGGTCGAAGCCCGCATCGATGAGCACCAGTTGGGCTTGCCGCAGGGCGCGCTCGCCGTTCTTGAGGCCGGGGTTGCGTGCCTGTACCTGGGTCATGAGGTCGCTGAGTTCGTCGCTGGCGAATCCGTTCCACCAGTCTTGTGCCGGCCAGTCGCCAACCGGCCTCCCTGCCCAGTCGGGCGGCACTTCCGCGTCGAGTGCCGGGAGGGGCGCTACGGAGCAGGCATGCAGAACGGCGGCGCCGACTAGCGCCATGAGCCGATGGCCGCTCGCCTGCGTCATTGCGCCGCCAGCGCGGCGACCGGATCCATGCCTGCGGCGCGCCGGGCCGGCGCCAGGCCGAAGAACAGCCCGGTCAGGGTCGCGCAGGACAGCCCGATCAGCAGGATCGGCGCTGTGAATGCCATCACGGTCGCGCCGATCATGTTGACGGCCTCGCCGACGACAAGTGCTAGTCCGAGGCCTATCACCCCGCCCAGGCCGGCAACGACGACGGCTTCGCAGATGAACTGGAACAGGATGTCGCGTCGCCTAGCGCCGATAGCCATGCGCAGACCGATCTCGCGGGTGCGCTCCGCCACCGTGGCGAGCATGATGTTCATGACGCCGATGCCGGCCACCACCAGCGAGATGCCGCCGATGGCGCCGAACAACATCCGCAGGATGTTGGAGACGTTGTTTTGGGCTTCGAGGGCGGCTTCTTGGTTCTGGATCTGGAAGTCGCGTTGCCCATGGCGGCGCACGAGCAACGCGTCGATTGCGCGTTGCGCGGCAGCGACCTGATGGGTCTCGGCGACCAGCACACCGACGGTGTCCAGGCTTTCCTTGTTGAGCAGGCGGATCGCGCCGGTCCGCAAGGGAACGAAAAACCCGTACGCGTTGTACTGATAACCGGCGAAGGTGTCTTCCGGGCGCTTCAGCACTCCGATCACCTGGAAGGGCGAGCCGTTGAGGAGGATGTGTTCGCCGACCGCATTCCCTTCCTCCCCAAACAGTGCCCCTGCGAGGATGCCACCGAGGACTACCACGGGCTCGTGGTTTCGGTCCTGGGACGCGGTGAAGTAGACCCCTTCTGCGAGGGTCCATGGACCGCTGTCCATCGACTCCGCCGTGGTAGCTGTGAATCTCGCGAACTGCGTCGTACCCCCGGCGAGGATCCTCGCGCCACCTGACATCTGCGGCGTGACCGAGATGACGTTGGCCACCTCGTCGCGTATGGCGTCCGCGTCGGCGATCGTGAGCGTCGTGCCGGGGCCGTTCTGGTCGAAGTTCGGCTGGATCTGCAGACTCGCGCCGCCAAGCAGCCGGAAACTGTCCATGATCCCGCGTTGCACGCCTTCCGCCAATCCGAGCATGGCGGTGACGGAAAGTACGCCGATGATGATCCCCAGCAGGGTGAGCGAGGTCCTGAGCCTATTCGTCCGCAACGCTCGCATGGCGGTGCGGACGCTGTCCCGAAATGACGAGACCGGTGCGCGGGTGGCGGTGTTGCGCGGGTCGGCCTCGGTCGACACGCTGGCGGCGTCTTTCGACGGGAGGCCTGGGCCATCGTCGGCGACCACGTGGCCGTCGAGCAGTTCGATGCGTCGGTGCGCGTGCGCTGCGACGTTGGGGTCGTGGGTCACGAGGATGATCGTATGGCCTTGATTGGATAGCGCCTCGAGCTGCGCGATGATCTCCCGGCCGCTGGCGGAATCCAGCGAACCGGTGGGTTCGTCTGCGAGGACTACGCGGCCCCCGTTCATCAACGCCCGCGCGATCGCCACCCGTTGCTGCTCGCCGCCGGAGAGTTCGCCCGGTTGGTGGCCGAGACGGTGCGACAAACCGAGGTCCTCGAGCAGGCTTGTCGCCCGCGAGGCCCGGGCCCTCCTCGGGATACCGGCGTAGATCGCCGGTACCTCGACGTTCTCCCGCGCCGTGGCCATCCCGAGCAGGTTGTAGCTCTGGAAAACGAACCCGAATACCTCGCGGCGCAGGCGAGCCAGTTCATCGGCGTCGGCGCGATGCACGGCTTCGCCCCGGAAGTAGTACTCGCCGTCGCTCGGCCGGTCCAGGCATCCAATGATGTTCATGAGGGTCGACTTGCCGGAACCGGACGGACCCATCACCGCGACGAACTCCCCGGGTTGAATGACGAGATCGACGTCCTTCAGAGCCGCCACGGACACGCTGCCCGCGGCGTAGCGGCGGCAGATGTTCCGCAGTTCGATGAGCGGGACGGTCACGCTAGAACCCAAAGAAGACACTGCGTCCGAATCGCTCGTCGGGCATCGGCGGCTGCTCGATCCCGCCGACCACGAGTTCACCTTCGGCGAGCCCGGACACAACGGCGGCCTCGATGCCGTTGTCGAAGCCGACGCGCACCGCTCGCACCTCGATTTCGCCGTCGTTACCCACCACTTGCACGGTCGCATCGCGAAGGTCCGGTCCCGCATCTGGGCGTTTCGGTGGGGCTTGGGGAGTGCTTGCCAAACGACCCGGCGGAACGCCCTGGGTCTCGGCGTTGTGCAGGGCGAATTGCGCTGCTGCGCTCGTCGCGCCCGCACCGGATGTGAAGGACAACGCACCCAACGGGGTTTTGAGGACGCCCCGAGCCGCGTTGTTCAGGAAGAAGACCTTGACGGTCATTCCCGGAAGCAACGCCCCGTCGTTGTTGTCGACTACGAGCAGCGCGTCGAATTCGGCCATGCCGCCCGGATTGCTATTTTGCGTCGGGAGCGGGGAGATCTCCTGCAAGTGGGTTTCCCATTGCCTCTCGCGACCGCCGAGCGAGGTGAAATACGCCGCCATCCCTGGCTGCAAACTCCCGACATCCGCTTCCGAGACCTTGGCTACGACCCGCATCTTGCTCAGGTCGCCGATCCTGAGGATCACCGGCGTGGTCTGGGTTGCGTTCAAAGTCTGGCCTTCCTGGACCAGTATCTCGACGATCGTGCCGTTGGCGGGAGCGGTGATCCGGGTGAAGTTGAGTAGGGCCTCGGCTTCTTCAAGGTTTGCGCGGGCCTGTTGGATGCCAAGAATGTGCTGCTCGAGGCTGGCCTGAGCCTGGGTCAGGTTGACAACCGCCCGGTCGTAGTCCACTTCGGTGGTCGCCTGGGCCGCCATCATGCGCTCTTGGCGCGCAAGATCGCCGCGCGCGAGCTCGAGGCTGGCTTCTACCGACGCGGTATTCGCCTCCAGCGACTGGAGGTTCGCGACTGCCGAGGCGACTCGGGTCTTCTGGATGAAGTCGTCGATCTCCGCGAGCAGGTCGCCCTCGGCAACCACATCGCCAAGCCTGACATGCAGCGCCTTCAGTTGCCCGGAAACCTGCGCACCCACGTCCACCCGGCTTGCCGCTTCCAACGCGCCGGACGCGGCGACCGTGCTCTCGATGTCGCCCCGACTGACGGCCACGGTGGTGGGAACGGGTGGCGGCGCCGGTGGCTCGGGCCACGCCAGCCATGCGATCGCGAGCGCGATCACGGCGGCGACGGTCGCCTTTCCCCAATGACGCGCGAGCCACGACAGGGGGCTCTTTCGCTGCCCCGAGGGCTGCTCGGGTGCTTGGTCAGCCACAGGGGTCTCCCGCATTGGATGGCGTCCGATCCAGCATACGCGTATTGCTTACGGTTCCCTTACGTGGATGCACGAGCTGCGGTATTCGTTGCCCGTGATGCAAATTGCTGGCACTTGGCGTGTTTCGCCTCGGGCGACATTGCCAACCCCGCAGCAGTTCCGACACACTTCTTGCCTGGCTTGGGCTCAATGGGTTGGATCGATGGACAGTTTGGAACGGCAGATGATTCGGGCGGAACTGGTGCAGCGCCGCGAGGAGGGGTGCGATGTATCGGCGCTGGAGCCGCGCGTCGAACAGGCGTTTGCGGACGAGGACACGGATCCAGCGGTGTTCACCGCCCTGTACGACGAACTCGATTCCCTCGAGACCGATCCGTCGTTCCCGTACCAAGAACCATCCGACCTCGAGACCATCCGCGCGTTGCGTCCGAATGGCCCGCGGCGCATGGATCTGGACCTCACCGATGAAACGATGCGGGATCGCATCTACGGCGGCTGGCTCGGCCGGGCGGCGGGATGCTCGCTCGGCAAGCCGGTGGAAGGGTGGCCGCGCAAACGCATTGACGCGTACCTCGAGTCGACCGACGCGCTTCCACTTGACGACTACATCCCGTTCACGGAGGGATCCATCTCGCCGTTTTTGAAGACCAGCACCCGGGACAATATCGAATTCATGGCCCGCGATGACGACATGGACTACCCGATTCTCGGCCTGCTCGCCCTGGAACGACACGGTGGCGAATTGACGTCTCGCCACATCGCGAACACGTGGCTAAGTCGCATGCCTTTCCAGATGCTGTATACGGCCGAGAACGTGGCCTATCGGAATTTCGTCAATCGACGGTGGCCACCTGAATCTGCGTTTTGGAGAAATCCCTTTCGCGAATGGATTGGTGCGCAAATTCGAGCCGACATTTTTGGCTACGTCACACCCGGATGGCCAGAAAAGGCGGCGGAATTGGCGTATCGGGACGCCAGCATTTCCCACGTAAAGAACGGGATTTATGGAGAAATGTTCGTCGCTGCCGTGTTGGCAGCATCGTTCGTCACTAGCGACATTAAGGAGATCATCGACATTGGATTGTCTGAAATCCCTGCAAAATGTCGCCTTTCGGAAGCAGTGCACGACACGATTGCATGGTGCGAAGAGCTGTCGGATTGGGAAAAAGTCTGGGATCTAATTTTTGAAAAGTACGGACACTATTCCGGCGTCCACACGATAAACAACGCAGCCCTCGTCGTGATGGGTTTGATTTTCGGTTCCGACGACTACGAGAATGGTATCGTGGTAACCGTGCGGGGCGGTTGGGACACCGATTGCAACGGGGCAACCGTTGGCTCGATCCTGGGTGCGAAATTCGGTGCCCGTTCCTTACCCGAGAAATGGATAGGCGTACTCAGTGATCGGTTGATGTCGGTCGTACGAGATTGCAACGACAACCGTATCTCGGAATTGGCGGAACGCACGCATCGCGTCGCCACGCAAATGATGTTGCCCGCCGCGGAGGAGGAAGACGCGGAAGCGGTCGTCGAGGGCGCTGCGGACGAGCTAAGGGGCAAATGGGCGCTCGACGTGACGTTTGGCAAGCAAGTCTTGACGGTCAATGACGACTGGTCCGGTCAGATCGAAATGACCGCATTCGGTGAGATAGCCAAGGTCCGGAACATTCGGGTGGAGGGGAACAAGGTCTCCTTCGTCTACGGTGCCAACAAGGGCGAGTTGGTGGTCGACATCGAATTCCAGGGGACGATCAAAGGCGACCGGCTGAAGGGCCTATGCAGCAGCAACGGCCACGAGTTCGAGATGAGCGGCGTGCGACTCTGAACTGGGAACAAGCGAGACGTCGGCGCAGGGGCCGTCTATCCCGAACGGACGTGATGTTGTCCTACGAGCGTGTAGGAGATCTGCTTTTGTGGAAGATCACTAGGGGAGGCAAGCTTGGGCGCTGCCGCCTTGTAAGTATAAACCCTTATATTTGGGTCGAACGCGACGCTGGCGCTGCGCAATCCATGTCGTGCGGACGTTTCGACGGACTTGATCGTCGTATCGAGGACGCAACGGCTGATCCCGAACCCCGAGAACCCAGGGCCGGTTAGGTCGACTGGCAATGTCGCCGTTGCGGGGCCACGGAATGTGAGATATATCTTGAGATATACCTTGGGTTTCCGTATGGTTGTCAGATCGCCAAAGATGAGGTCGCAGCGTGGCCGTGGCTGAGGACTATCGAGGAGTCGCCAAGGTGTTCTGGAGTGGACGCAGCCAGGCCATCCGTCTTCCGGCGGCCTGTCGATTTGATGTCTCAGAGGTGGAAATCGTGAAAAACGGAGACACTTTGACGTTGCGACCGCGCGGCAAGAATTGGAGGAGGTACTTCGCCTCTTCGACACGGGGTTGTCTTCCCGAACGCGAACAACCACCGCTGGAAGAAAGGGAGCCCCTCCGTTGACGCGGTTCATGCTGGACACCGACACCTGCATCTACTTGATCAACCGGCGCGATGCTTCGATGTTGGCCACTCTCGAGCAGCACGCTGAAGCGACGTGCATTTCAGCCATTGCCCATGCTGAGCTTTGCTACGGCGCGGAACATTCGACGCGAGTGGAACGAAACCGGCAGGAACTGGCGGAGTTCGTAGCTGACCTGGACGTTGCCGCCTTCGACAAAATCGCCGGCGACCACTACGGCGAGATCCGTGAGAGGCTGGCCAGAGACGGGACGCCCATTGGTGCCAATGACCTCCTCATTGCGGCTCACGCCAGGAGCCTGTCGGCTGTGCTGGTGACAAACAACCAGAAGGAATTCGGTCGCGTCCCCGGACTCAAGACCGAGAACTGGGTGGTTGGACAAGCGGGTTAGAAGAGCGTCAGAACAACGCCAACCCCGGCACGTTCACCCGTCCCCGGTAGAGGCAGGTGGACGACGTCAGGAAGAACGTCTTGAAGTCGTCGTCTCCCCAGGTGAAGTTGGCGCAGAAGGCGGGTGTCTTGATCACGCCGAGGCAGGTCCCGTCGTCCGGATGGTAGACGTGCACACCGCCGGGGCCGGCGCAGAACACGTTCCCAAGGCTATCGATCTTCAACCCGTCGGGTGCGCCCGCGCCTTCGCCGGTTGATTCGGCGAACACGTCGCCGCCAGATAGCGAACCGTCTTCGGCGACATCGAACCGCCGGATGTGCATCCGCGGGGTATCGGCGACGTATAGACCGTTGTGATCCAGGGTAAACGCGAGTCCGTTGGGCTGGTTGAAGTCGCTCGACAGCAGCGTCAGGTCCCTAGACCCCGGGTCGAGGCGGTAGACGCCGGTGAAATCGAGTTCCGTGTCCCGGGCCACCGCCACGGCACCGCCGCCGCGACCGAAGGTGGGATCGGTGAAATACACCATGCCGTCCCGGCGCACGACGATGTCGTTGGGGCTGTTCAGTTCCTTGCCGTCGTA
>JAPOYW010000337.1:0-3374 GCA_026706425.1 Gammaproteobacteria bacterium | reverse complement strand
TTCCCTGCCCTCGTAGTGGCGCGCCACCACGACCACGCGACCGTCGTGCTCGGTCCTTGAAACCCGACTCGTGGCGTGTTCGCAGGACAGGATGCGGCCGTCGTGGTCGTAGGTATTGCCGTTGGTCATGTTGCTCGGCTCCCGGAACACCGAGACGCCTTCCGACTCGGACCACCGGTGCATTCGGTTGCCGGGGATGTCGCTGAAGGTGAGGTGCTTCTCCACGGGATGCCAGATCGGCCCCTCGGTGAAGCCGAACCCCTCGGCGAGGGTTTCGAGCGCGAAGTCGCGCGGGACGATGGAAAGGAACCGTTCGTCTCGTATCTCGATGTTCAAGCCGACTCTCCAGCGAAGTTTGCCGAGCGGTCTGATATGGTACTCGACCCGCGCGGCTACCCGGCCTAGACCCGGCGTTGTCCGATGCGGTCCGCGCCCGTAGCTCAGTTGGATAGAGCGTTGGCCTCCGGAGCCAAAGGCCGTGCGTTCGAGTCGCACCGGGCGCGCCAACTTGAAAATCTGACACAAGCCTGGCTTGTCGGGGATGAGTGAACAAGTGGCAGATGCCGAGAACGCGGCGGCCGGACCCGGCATCGTTACCACCGACGACGTGGGTCTCTACACGATCGCCGACACGGTTGTGCTCGATAGCCGATTCACGATGGCTTACGCCGCCGGGATCAACGACGGCAATCCAGCATACTTCGACGACCTGAAACCGGGCGGACTCCAGATCCATCCGGGCATCTGCTTCTCGCTGCAATGGGCCAGTCGCTTCCGGCCCGATCAGAAGCCGAACCTACGCGCCGCGCCCTACGGCGTCCACGCCTCGACGGATCTTCTGATCCATCGTCCGTTCCGGGCCGGCGAGGCCATCACGACACAGGGCCGGGTGATGCAGAAGCGCCGCATACGGCCCGGCGTCTACAACGTCGAGCGCTACCGGATGACCGCGAGTGACGGCGAGCTTGTCGCGGAGCTGTACTACAACGGCATCATCCGGGGCGCGACCTTGGATGGACCTGACGTCGTCATCGCCGACGAACCCCCTTGGCCGGTGTTCGGCAGGGCGAGCGGCGAGCCGCGGTGGCGAACGGAGATTCCGATTCCGCTGCACGCGGGCCAGCAATACACCGAGTGCGCGCGCATCTACAACCCGATCCATACGGAGCCCAGCGTGGCCAGGGCCGCCGGCCTACCCGGCATCATCCTGCACGGCAGCGCGACGAAGGCCATGTCGCTCACGGCTGTCGTCAACCAATGCTTCGACGGCGACGCGAGCCGGATCACGCGACTCTGCGGCCAGCTGCGCGGCATGGTGCTGAACTGTAGGCGAAGAGCGCAACGGCGGTGGTGCAGGCTTGGCTTGGCAACGCCGGGATCATTGCCGGGATTGGCGGGAAGTAGGTGCTAGTGACGACCCTATATCTCAACGGCCGAATCTTCGACGGCGATCGGGTGATCGATGGTCACGGCGTGCTCGTCGACGGTGATCGAATCGCCCGCGTGGCACCAGCGGGCGAGTTCGAGGGATTCGCCGGCGACGTCGTCGACTGCACAGGCGGCACGGTCATGCCGGGCCTCATCGACTGCCATGTGCATCTCATGTTCCGGGGCGAGCCCGACCCGTGGGCGGGACTCGAGAAGCTCGACGCGGCCCATGCCGTCGTCCGGGCCCTCGAGCACGCCCGGGACACGCTCGTCGGTGGCGTCACGTCCGTCCGCGACTGCGGTGGTCGGGAATTCCAGGAGTTTGCGGTTCGCGACGCCTGCAACGAAGGCCGGTTTCAAGGGCCGACGATTCTCGCTGCGGGGCAGGTCATCTGCATGACCGGTGGGCACGGCAACCGCATAGGCCGCGTCGCGGACGGTGTCGACGAGGTCGTAAAGGCGGTGCGCGAGCAGATCCACGCCGGCTCCGATCTGGTCAAGATCATGGCGACGGGCGGGGTGATGACGCCCGGAGTCGATCCGGAGGACGCGCACTACACCGCCGAGGAGATCACGGCTGGCATCGCCGAGGCGAAACGCTTCCGTCGTCGTACCGCGAGCCACGCCCAGGGTGCGGAGGGAATCCTGAATGCCACCCGGGGCGGAGTGACGTCCATCGAGCACGGCATCTTCATGAACGACGAGTGCTGCCGGGAGATGCTGGACCGCGGCACGTTCCTGGTGCCCACCCTGGCGGCGCTGCGCAACATCCTCGACAACGCGGACGCGGGCATTCCGGACTATGTGATGGAGAAGGCACAACGCTGTGCAGCGGCCCACGAACGTTCGATCCAGATGTTCTACGAGGCTGGCGGGCGAATCGCACTAGGGACTGACGCAGGGACGCCGTTCAACCTGCATGGCGAAAACGCCGCCGAGCTCAAGTTCATGGTCGATGTGGGCCTTTCGAACATCGACGCGCTTCGGGCCGGTACCCGGAACGGGGCGGAACTCATGGGGTTCGACGACCGGGGACGCATCGCCGAAGGCGCGTTTGCGGATTTGCTGGTGGTGGACGGTGATCCGTCCATGGACATTGAGGCGGCAGCTAACCGTTGTCGGCATCGCCACGTCGTCAAGAACGGCATTGTCGTAGAACGTGGAGGCTCGGCTTGATCGCCAGCTCTTTGAGGGGGAGCTTCGACTAGGAGGAGACGATGAAAGTCCTGAAACGCGTGGGAGTGCTGTCGGCGGCGAAGATTCTTGGCCTGCTGTCGGCGTTCATGGGCGTGGTTGTTGGCGGTGTCTACGTACTGGTAGGGCTCGCCATCGGCCGGTTCTTTCCATGGCCGCTATGGGCGGACTTGATCATCTGGCCGCTCGGATACGCCGCGCTCGGGTTTGTGTTCGGCGCGATCTACGCGGCGCTCTACAACCTCGGTGCGGGTTGGGTTGGCGGGATCGAGATCGAGTTGGAGGAAGCCTGACCCACGACGTCGAGACCCGCCATGGGTGGCGCGGTAGATGCCGATCGGGGCATGATTCGCGCACGACAGTAAGCGTTCTTGAGGGAGACCAACAATGGCCCACGATCTCGTCATCCGCGGCGGCAACGTCGTCGACGGCACCGGTTCGGAACAATTCGCCGGCGATGTCGCCGTCGACGGAGACACCATCAGCAAGGTCGGGAAGGTCAAAGACTCGGGCCACCGCGAGATCGACGCCGAGGGCCATGTGGTCACACCCGGTTTCGTCGACCTGCACACCCATTTCGATGCGCAGGCGGGCTGGGATCCGCTGCTGACGCCGGTCTCCTGGCACGGCGTCACCACGGCGTTGTTCGGCAACTGCGGCGTCACCTTCGCGCCCTGCAAGCCGGCGGACCAGGAGTTCCTGGCCGGCATGATGGAGACCGTCGAGGACATCCCGAAGAACGCGATCCTCAC
>JAPOYW010000098.1 GCA_026706425.1 Gammaproteobacteria bacterium | reverse complement strand
TGAGGGCTCTTGCCTGCGAGGGGCAAGCCCCTCGCGCTCCCCGGCTGAGGGCTCTTTCATGCGAGGGGCAAGCCCCTCGCGCTCCCCGGCTGAGGGCTCCGTCACGACCCCGGCACCCGCCGTCGTGTCGTCCGCGGTGGCGGCGGACTCCATCAGGACGGGCGGCCCCGGTTCTACATCGGCGACGACTTCATCGAGCATCGGTTCGCCGATCAGTTCGGCCTCCGCCTCCTCGTTCCACAGAATCTCCGTCCCGTCTCTGGCTTCCATGTCGAGGTCGTCCGGCTCAACGTCCACCCCGTCGGCATCCTGCACTCGCCGATTGGCACGCCACGCCGAAACGAGTGCATGAAGCAGAACAAGACCGATCAGCAGTCCGCCGCCAACAAGGATGTAGCTCTTCATATCCATATGAGCGCCTCACAGTCGTCCCGGCGCTTCGCTAACGCTGTGCGCCGGGTGCGCCTCCGACCCAGCCACACCGACCTTCCATGGAACAACCGCCGCCACTCGCTTTGCTCCCTTTGACGTTTGTTCCACGGAAGAACCCTCAACGCTATCCCGCTGCCATTTGGGCAGCCCCTTCCATGTCCACAGATACCAGTCGCGACACTCCGGCTTCCTGCATCGTCACGCCCAGAAGGTGGTCTGCCATTTCGATGGTTTGCTTGTTGTGGGTGACTACGACGAATTGCACGTCGTCCGACAGTTCGCGGATGAGCTCGCCGAACCGGACGACGTTGGTGTCGTCCAGGGGCGCGTCCACCTCGTCCAAGAGGCAGACGGGACTCGGATTGAGTTGGAAGATGGAGAAGATGAGCGCCACGGCGGCCATTGCCTTCTCGCCCCCCGAGAGTTGGTGGATCGTCGGGTGTTTGCCCGGCGGGCGGGCCATTAGCGCCACGCCGGTGTCCAGCCAATCGTCGCCGGTTTGCACCAAGCGCGCGTTCCCGCCGCCGAAGATCCTCGGGAACAACTCCTGCAAGTTCTCGTTGACCCGCTCGAAGGTGTCCTTGAACCGGGTTCGCGTATCGCGATCAATCCGTCGGATGGCGCTCCTGAGCGTGGAGAGAGCTGTCTCCAGATCCTCGCGTTGAACATCGAGGTTTCGTTTCTCCTCCGACCGCTCCTCGTACTCGTCGATCGCGGCCAGATTGATGGGTCCCAATCGGGTGATCCTTGCCTCCAGCCGCGTGAGGGATCCGACCCAGGCGTCTTCGGTCGCGTCCGTCGGCAGCCCGCGTTGGGCATCGACGAAGTCAATGCCCGTCTCGGCGAGTTGCGCCCGCACGATGTCCCGGTTCGCTACCAGCCTTTCCCGTTCGACCCGCGCTTCCTCCAAGAGACTTCGCGCCGACTCGACCGCGGCATCCGCATCGGCCCTGCCGAGCGTCGCCGTCCGGAGGTCGACCTCAACAGCTTCCACCCGGCGTCGGAGCTCGGCGAGCCGGCTTTCCAGCTCGCGCCGCTCGGCGGATTTCCTGCGCAAATCGTCGCGTTGACCCGGGATCACCGATTGGACTTCGGCTATCCCCGCGCGCAGTTCCGTCATGCGCGCATCGAAGTCGCGACGTTGGTCCAACAGGCGCTGTCGCGCCGTCTCGCTGGCGGCAAGGGATGCCCTCATACCCTGGTACTCGCCGCGCAGCGCGTGCACGGCATCGCGCGCCGCAAGGGCATCAAGACGCACCCACTCGAGTTCGCCGGTTTCGCGGTCGCGGGTCTCGCGCAGTGCTTCGCCCTCGGAGCGCAGTTTCGCGGCGGCTTCGATGAGTTCCGTCAGGCGGTCGCGGTAGTCCGCGAGCAGCGTCGTCTCGTCTTCGATCTGGGATCGAATCTCGTCCCGCTCGGCCGCGTTCCGGCGCGCCCGGGCATCGGCCTCCTCCACCCGCACCTGGCGGACATCGTGCTCCAGGGTTACCCGGGACAACTCCTCGACACATTCGGTGTGACGGGCCTGGACGGTCTCGCGTTCTTCTTCAAGGATGAACAGCCGATCGCGGGACTCGTCCAGACGCTTGTCCCGTTCCTCGAACCGGACATCGGCTTCCCTGCAAGCTGCTTCAAGGCGTTCTATTTCCCGCGCCCGGGCGACCACGCCATCGGTTTGGTCCGTCTGCGTGCCGACACGGACCCAGTCGGAACCCATCCAAATGCCATTCTTGGTCACGATGCTCTGACCCGGGCCAAGTCCCGAACGGTGCGCCAGGGCATCGTCGATCGAATCCGCCGCGAATACGCCGTCGAGGAGAGATCCCACCGCGTTGTCCACAAAGGCGGCGAGCGGCGGGAGGATCCACTCAGAGGACCGTGACGGCTCGGCTTCGTAAAGCGTCACCCCACCGCCTTCCAAGCTCGCGAGGTCGTTGGCCAACAAGGCGGTGTCGTCAACCGCGACGGCGTCGGCGAAGTCGCCCAGAACGGCCTCCACGGCCGATTCCCACCCGGGCGACACACCGAGACGTTCGCCGAGCCTCGGCGCATCGCCAAGGTCGTGTTCACGAAGCCAACGGCCGCCCTCCGACCCGTCCGGCGTCTTGCCGACGGCGGCCCTTTGCACCGCCACGAGACTGGCCAACTCGCCGCGCATTCGCTGCGCCTCGCTTCGGGCATCGTCGCGCGCGCGTTCCCGAAGCGAGCGTTCCTCACGAACACCGGCAAGCGCGTCGGTGCTGGCAGAGAGGTCGGCGCGAAGCACATCGACCCGGCGGCCGGCATCCTCGATCTGTCGGGCCAGGCGTTCGACACCCGGGTCCACGACACTGCCCGGTTCGTCCTCCAGCGCGCCGGCCCGCGCGCGCAGACTCTGTAGCACTTCCTCGCCGTGCTCGATTCGGCTCTGCTTGACCTCGATCTCGCGACTGTTGTCGCCGATGCGGCCGGCGTGTTCCTCCCAGGCGCGCTGGCCGCCGCGGAGGCGCTCCTCGACGTCCGCAAGCCGGGCGGCGGCGGCTCGATCATCCGTTTCGCTGTCTGCCAACCGGGGCGCCTTGGCGGCGAGTTTCGCGTTGAGTTCCTCGATGCGTGCCGAATCGGCGTCGAGTTGCTCCTTGGTTCCCCGGTGCCGCGCCGTCAGATCCTCCAGATCCCGCCTGTATTGCGCCAGCCGCTCCGCGTTGAACTCGATGCTCTGCTCCAGTCGAGCGGCATCGGCACCGGCACCATGCCAGCGACCCTGCACCGCCCCCAACTCGGTGTTCAGTTCAGCCAGCGCGGCCCGGCTCCGTTCGAGCGCCGCGTCGAGGTCCGAGCGCCGGGCAACGGCGCGTTCGTGTTCGCCGCCCAATGTGCCGATGTGCGACTCCTTGCCGGTCAACTCGGCGCCGATTGCCCCGAGCCGCAGGGCGTGCAGTTCCGCGGAGAGGCGACGTTCCTGCTCCTTGAACTCCCGGTAGCGCTCTGCCGCCCCGGCCTGGCGTTTGAGGTGCGCCAAGTGGCGGCCGAGCTCGTCGGTTCGCTCGGTGAGCCGCTCGAGGTTGTCAACGGTGTGCTTGATGCGATTCTGCGTCTCCCGCCGCCGCTCGCGATACTTGGAGATGCCTGCGGCTTCCTCGAGGTAGGCCCGCAGTTCCTCGGGTTTCGCCACCACCAACTGGGAAACCATGCCCTGTTCGATGATCGAGTAGCTGCGGGATCCGATTCCGGTACCCAGAAAGACATCGACCACGTCGCGGCGCCGGCAGCGCGTCCCGTTCAGGTAGTACGCGGATTGGGCGTCCCGGGTGAGTTCCCGACGGACGGCTATTTCCGAATAGGCCGCCAACCTACCCTTCGCGAGTTCGCCGCCGGCGCGGCCGTCGCCGTTGTCGAAGACCAGTTCGACGGATGCCAGGGAAGTGGGTTGCCGGACCTCCGATCCGACGAAAATGACGTCGGTGAGGGCTTCGCCGCGCAGTTGCCGCGCCGAACTCTCGCCGAGAACCCAGCGCACGGCATCGATGATGTTGGATTTGCCACAGCCGTTGGGACCGACTACGGCGCAACGGTTGCCGGGGAAGGTGACGGTCGTGGGGTCAACGAAAGACTTGAACCCGGCGAGCTTGATTTCCTTAAGGCGCATTCAAGTACGACAGTCCTTTGTCGCGCACATATCGAAGTGTAACGAAATCGCCGGGCATTGCCAGCAAAAAAGTTGGCGGTGTACTAGACCACACCGAGTACAAACGGACGGCGCGGTACGCGCCGGAACGGCCGGTCTTCAGCGCAGCCCGGGTTAGCCCGGTTCCGTGCCGTTCAACCGCGCACCGCCGGCAAGGTCGGCGGCTTCGACCACGTCGTGAAGTTCGTGCGGCACGTAGTTCTCGTCGTGCTTGGCAAGCACTTCGTTGGCCTTGAAGTGGCCGTCCTGCGTGAGTTGACCCCGCACCATGATGCCTTTGCCTTCTTTGAAGAGGTCCGGAAGCAATCCGACGTAGAAGACATCGAACTCGTGGCCGCCGTGGTCGGTGATCAAAAACCTGACGCCGAGACCTTCCCGGTCGTGGGCCACGCTACCCTCGACCACCATGCCTCCGGCGCGGATGTCGACGCCCACCGGCGCTTCGCCATTCGTCACCCGGGCCGGTTCGTAGAACAGATCGACGTTTTCCTGCAACGCGAGCAGCGCGAGGGACAGCGTGGCCGTCGCGCCGCCCACGACGAACAACACCACCGCGAGCCGCCGTTGGCGGAGCTCTCTCACCGTCGTCCTCCGCGCTCCCTGAGGCGCCGTATCGTAGCGCGTAGCGACACCAGCGGCCAGACGCCGAGCCCGACGAGGGCCGCGAAACTCAACGCGTAGGCGCTCCACACATAGACGCCGTGACCACCCATGTGGAGCAATTCCGTCACGACTTCGAAGTCCAATCGCGCAACCACTGGGCACCGGCTTCCCGCTCGACTATGCGCGCACGCAGCGCGGCGATCACCACGCCCGCGACAAAGCAGTAGAAGCCGAGGACATTGACCGCCAAGGGCACAAGGAAGACCGGAGCGATCGCCAGCTTCCTGCCGATCTCGATGCTGGGCGGCTGATGGAGCGTCGTGAACCACTCCACGGAGTACTTGATGATGGGAATGTTGACGACGCCGACGAGCGCCAGCAGGGCCACGGCCCGGGATGCCCGGTCTTCTCGCCCGATCGCCTGGCGCAACGCGACCAGGCCAAAGAACAGGAACGCCAGCAACAGGGTCGACACCGTGCGGGCGTCCCAAACCCATCCGGTACCCCAGGTCGGAATACCCCAGATGATGCCCGTCGCCAAGGCCAGGACCGTGACCACGAATCCGATCGGCGCCGCCGCCTGGATCAGCATGTCGGCCATCTTCATCCGCCAAACCAGGAACACGAACCCGGCGATCGCGATCGACACGTAGATGGCTTCAGCCAAGTGGGCCGCCGGCGCGTGAATGAACAGAATGCGAACGCTATTGCCCTGCAGGCGCTCCGGCGGCACGAACCCCAATCCCCAGGTCGATCCCACCACGATGAGCAATGCCCCGAAGACATACAGGCCGACCACCCACGGCCGGGCGCCGGTGAAGAACCAACGCGGCGAGCCGGTCTTATGGAAGGTGGTCTTGATCCATCCCATGGGTCGAGCCGAGTCATATGGCAGTAGCGGACCTGCTATCGACGCTGCGTCTTGTCGCTGGTGTTGCCGGACATCACCTCCGAGGCCAGCGGGAAGCCCCGCGGCGTCCACCAGCGCGATCACCACCTGCACGCAGTCCGGGCGCTTGTCGCGGCTGTAGCCGAACTGCCGCTTGCCGGCGAACGGCGGGGCGCTCTCGAAGCAGGTCGAGGTCAGGTCGTAGAGCAGGACGTCGAAGCGGGCGTCGAACAGCGTCGCCCAGCGCTCCCGCAGAAACGAGAAGAACGCCCGCTTGGGACAGGCAGCGGTGCAGCGTGTGGCCCCCGAGCACCGCCGCCGGGCGGCCCAGCAGATCCGCCATGGCGCTCTGCCGTACCAGTGCCGGTGCAGCCGCCAGTCGCTGCCCGGATCGACCAGCTGGTAGCACCTTGCCGTCCTTGATGCGTCTCTTGGCGTCGCACGAACATGGACCCGAAGCCTGCCTGAATGCCCCGCCCCGTCAAGGACCAAGGTCGGCACTACAGCCCGATCGCCGGAACGGGAAGCAACACAAACAAGCAATCACGGGGCCGCGACCCGCCGAAGTCCAGCGAAATCAGTCGAAAACACCCTGAGTTGTCGAAGTCAGGCTAGTCGACCCCCACCATTCGAGCCGGACAAGCTCAATGACACAACCATCCGTGGGGAGGAAGCAACATCGGCGTCAGTTATCGGATAGGCGTTCAAACACATACCCGGGGCAGGTTCGGAGTTCCGGCGTGAGCCCCATCCGACCATAGAGTGAACACTCATCCGTGAATCGGCATGTCAACTTCCGGAAGAACGTGCCTGCACTGTGGCTGAGGTCGCAGGAGACCCGATTCACCCTCGCGCCATAGCGCGCATCATACTCATCGATGAGTTGCTCAAGGCCGGGTTTCAACGCGACCGGCACGCGGTCCCAAACTTCATTGAAGCGCATGCTGATCTCTGGAAGCGTTGGCGGCTTCGCAGCCACACCGAGGAAGGCGACAGCTGCCATGGCGTCGCGGGGAGTGCCGAGGCCCTGTTGATAGAGGAAAGACACGCGGGCCTGAGCCATCTTGAACCCTCGCCGCGCGGCCGCGAGAAGGTGAGGAAACGACTCCGCATGCTCGCCCCGGCGGTACAACTGCGAGCCGGTCCGGCGGTTGTCGTAGACTTCCGTCAGAAACTCTAGAGTCGGCGGTTTGCCTCGTTCGGGCGGCGATGCCGTGACCACCACCTCCTCGATATCTTCGCTGCCGGCGGCGTGGGTTCCAGTCTCTGCGAAGACGGGCAAAGCGGCGGCGAGAAGGACGATCAACAGACACCCATTTCGCACAAGGCACACTGACGAGCCGTTGTCCCCCGAACGTAGCGAGGCATTGCCCCGCATGGAACAAATCCGCAACCCATTGAATCGCTTGACAAAGATCCGTAGGGGCGACCCTTGTGGTCGCCCGCGCCGGATGTACCGTCTCCCCTGGCAACGGGACGGGACAAGCCCGTCCCCTACGGCCCGTTGTTCCTTGCGTGTCCGCGACCCGGCATCCGGGGTGGAAACTCGCATGGAGCATGACGCAACCCATTGATTAAACGGATGGTCGAAAAACAAACCCTCGACCTGCCTACATGCGTTTTCGCGTGCCTGATGTTCCTTGCAAGACAGCGTGGTGGAAGCCACTATGGAAAGCTCAGACCGACGAATCGTGCCGTAGGGGCGACGCTCTTGATCGCCCGCCCGTCGTGCTGAAGCTGATCGGTAAACCAGTACGTGCGAGAACAAGCCTCGCACACTGCAATGTCCTCGCCAATGCAATCCGCGTATCAACATCAGAGCCTTCTCGAGGACTCTGGCTGATCACATTCCCGTAACGGTGCAATCCAATCATTGGTCAATCGGGCAACCCTGCACGGGATCCGGCACATCTGGGCAGTCGTCGTCGATATCTGGGTAGTCGTCCCCATCCGTGTCGGGACAGCCCTGGTGGTCGGGGGCAGGCTGGTGGATGCATCGGTCAATAATATCAGGGTAACCGTCGAAATCCGTGTCAGGCGGCCCTCCATCGTACGCCCGTCGCGGACGAAATAAAGGCGACAAGGCCAATGACGATCATGTTGCGAACTAGCTTTTTCACTCCGGTCTCCTTGGGGATCGATCTACACGATGTGTTCACACTAGTTTCGCGGGCCAGCTCTGTCAACGACCCTGCCGCATTTGGTCCCGCATGGTGTACTGGGCCGTGCGCGGCTCCGTCTGCGTTGCCCTGCAGTGCGTTGAATGAGCTCAGGATCACGGTGCGCCAGCAACGTGTGTGCGTTGGCGCTGTCACACACTGTCACACCGTCCCGTCGGCCAAGCCTCTCCCTGAGACCATACCCCCATTACCTTGTTCTACGAGTCTGGACACACCACACGCCCGTTCGGAGTGTTGCACATCGAGAACTCGTTCATTACGGACTCCCCAATCACGCCACCAATCATTCGGAAACCCTCATCGCTCGGGTGCAGCTCATCATCCCATTGGTCCTCTGACGTCAACGTCCCCAAAGTCGGCACTACGACAAAAAGATCGTTAGGCAACTCCTCAAGTTGAGCGGCGAGTCGTCCAACGACGTACTTCACTATGTTGAACGCGTGTTCTTTCGGTCCCTGCTTGGCCGCTCTTGTCGCATATCGGCGGGCGCAACCACGGCCCGTAGCGCAAGCCAAAAAACTGCCGTCAACACCCATTAGAGGTGGATAGTCGTACTGATGCACCATCAATTTCGTGTTCGGACTCGCCGCCGACACATCCCTTGCGAACGTAATGTATCCGTCGTGAATCGATTCGAGGACGGTGTCGAGCCTAACCTCATCCACGGCCTTCGCTATGGGGTCGCCGATGTTGTGTGGTTGGATGTATGAGCAGGCGTGTGCCACGAGGTCGTTCCCACCACCCGACAGCAACAAAGCATCGACATTCTGTAACGTCTCTAGCCCGCATTTCTCACCAGCCGCGAACCGTGCCCCGCAGCAGGGCGGGTTAGGGCGCTAGATTAGCTCGGTTCGGTGCCCTCGACCTGCCCACCACCGGCAAGGTCGGCGGCTTCGACCACGTCGTGAAGTTCGTGTGGCACGTAGTTCTCGTCGTGCTTGGCAAGCACTTCGTGGGCATTGAAGAGCCCGTCGTCGGTGAGCTGACCCCGCACCATGATGCCCTTGCCTTCCTTGAACAGGTCGGGCAGCAACCCGACGTAGAAGACATCGAACTCGTGGCCGGCGTGGTCGGTGATCGAAAACCTCACGCCGAGACCTTCCCGGTCGTGGGCGACGCTACCCTCGACCACCATGCCGCCGGCGCGGATGGGAACGCCCAGCGGCGCTTCGCCGTTCGTCACACGGGCCGGTTCGTAGAACAGGTCGACGTTCTCCTGCAACGCGAGCAGGGCGAGGGAGAGCGTGGCCGTCGCGCCGACGACGACGAACAACACCACGGCGAGCCGCCGTTGGCGGAGCTTTCTCACTGTCGTTCTCCGCGCCTCTTGAGGCGCCGTATCGTAGCGCGTAGCGATGCCAGCGGCCAGACGCCGAGCCCGATGAGGGCGGCGAAACTCAAGGCGTAGGCGCTCCAGACATAGACGCCGTGACCACCCATTTCGAGCAATTCCGTCACGATTTCGACATCCAATCGCGCAACCACTGGGTGCCGGCTTCCCGTTCGGCGATGCGCGCACGCAACGCGGCAATCACCACGCCGGCGACGAAGCAGTAGAAGCCCACGACATTGACCGCCAGGGGGATAAGGAAGACCGGCGCAATCGCCGGCTTCTCGCCGATCACGATGCTCGGCGGCTGATGGAGCGTCGTGAACCACTCCACGGAGTACTTGATGATGGGGATGTTGATGACGCCGACCAGCGCCAACAGCGCCACCGCCCGGGATGCCCGGTCTTCTCGGCCGATCGCCTGGCGCAACGCGACCAGGCCAAAGAACAGGAATGCCAGCAACAACGTCGACACCGTGCGAGCATCCCAGACCCATCCGGTACCCCATGTCGGAATGCCCCAGATGATGCCGGTCGCCAAGGCCAGGACGGTGACCACGAATCCGATCGGCGCCGCCGCCTGGATCAGCATGTCGGCCATCTTCATCCGCCAAACCAGGAACACGAACCCGGCGATCGCGATCGACACGTAGATGGCTTCAGCCAAGTGGGCCGCCGGCGCGTGAATGAACAGAATGCGAACGCTATTGCCCTGCAGGCGCTCCGGCGGCACGAACCCCAATCCCCAGGTCGATCCCACCACGATGAGCAATGCCCCGAAGACATACAGGCCGACCACCCACGGCCGGGCGCCGGTGAAGAACCAACGCGGCGAGCCGGTCTTATGGAAGGTGGTCTTGATCCATCCCATGGGTCGAGCCGAGTCTATCGCCAACGCGACGAGTCGCGCCCAGGCGGTAGGCGCGGATTGTAAACCGCGTGGCGAGTTCCTTTCGGGACTCCAGCACGTCGAGGGTTCAGTATTCCTGGCTGATCGCCAGCGCCTTGCCCACCGCGAACGGCGCCGCGGTGAGGCTCGCGGCCAGGAGTGCGGCGAGCGCCAGGAGTTGGAAGGCGACCGGATCGCCAAGCATGGCCGCCGTGCTCGCGCTGGCGCCGAAGATCAGAACCGGAACGTAGAACGGCAGGACCAGGACGGCGACCAGCAGACCGCCGCGACCGGTGGCGACCGTCAGCGCCGAGCCAATGGCTCCCAGGAGGGTCAGCGCCGGAGTGCCGATGCACAGGGTCAACACCAGCACCCCGACCCCCGTGGTCGATCCGGTGAGCATGATTGCGGCCACCGGGCTCAACACCGCAACCGGCAAACCGGACAGCGCCCAATGGGCGGCGAGTTTGCCCATGACGGCGGGGAACAGCGGTTGGGCGTGGATCAGCAATTGCTCCAGCGTCCCGTCGTCATCGTCGCGCCGGAATACCCCTTCCACGGCCAGCACGTTGGCGAACAACGCCAGCACCCAGATGACACCCGGGGCGAGTTCCGCACCGGCGCCCAAGCCTAGGAGAACCGTTGCGAGCACGAAGAAGGCGAGCGGGTTCGCGGCGTCGGAACGGCTGCGGACTGCGACCAGGAGATCGCGCCGGAACTGCGTGAAGAAGAGCCTCATGAACCGAGCGTCAGCGCGTGCGTCCCTGCCGGCACGGTCGGCAACGCCTGGTGGGTAGCGCAGACCGCCGCACCGCCGGTCGTGCGATGCCGGGTCAGCAGGTCGCCCACCAAGTCGCGACCGTCGTCGTCCAGTGCAGTGAGCGGCTCGTCCAGAATCCATAGCGGCGCAGGCGAGACCAGCAACCGGGCCAGTGTCAAGCGCCGCTGCTGTCCCGCCGACAGCGAGTCGCAGACATCGTGGCGGGCATCGCCAAGCCCCACGTGGCCGAGCGCCGCCCGGATGGATACGTCGTCCGCGTTCGAGCCCGCGATGCCGGCGAGCCAGCGCAGATTCTCGATCGGCGTCAACCGCCCGCAGATGCCGGACCGGTGGCCGACGTAGAGACTGTCGACCGTTCGATGGATTTCGCCCGCATCCGGTTCGTGCAGACCGACTAGGCAACGCAGCAGCGTGCTCTTGCCGCTGCCGTTGGGCCCTCGGATCTCGACGAGTTCTCCCGGTTGCAGGGAAAGCGACAACTCGTCGAACAACACCCGGTCGCCGACGGCGCAGCGGATGTTCTCGGCAACGAGAAGGTCGTCTTCCACCAAGTTCGCTCTTCAATGGACAACGGGACCGTCGGGGACGGGCTCGTCCCGTCCCGAAGCCGGTCGTGGGGCTTGCAGTAAACGCCAAACGCCGATTCCCCGTCTATAGTGTCGAGGTACCCAAGCCGACACACCGGGGCACCGATTGAGCGACCGCGCACTCGACATACCCGGGCAGTTGTTGGTCCGGGCGAGAGACGACGACAACGCGCTTTCCGACCTCATCGACGCGGCCGCCCCGGTCGTCAACCGGTGGGCATTGGTGCAAACCGGCAACGCGGCCGACGCGGACGACGTGACACAAGAGGTGCTGATACGCATGATTCGCAACCTCGACGCCCTGCCGGAACCGCCCCGCCTTGCCGGGTGGCTGTATTCCGTGACCCGGAACGCCGCCACCGACCGCTTTCGGTCACGTTCGCGGCAGCGCACCGCGGCCGACTCCGAGGACATCCTCGAAGGGGCGGTCTCCGACATCTCGAACCCGGCGAGGGATGCCGAGCGAGTCGAACTCGGCAACGTGTTGCGGTCGGCGTTCGACGAACTGCCCAGTCGCCAGCGGGAGGTGTTCGATCTCGTCGAGTTGCAGGGGATCCCGGCCACCGAGGCCGCCGAAATCCTCGGCATCCGGGCAACCAGCGTCCGCGGCAATCTCTTCAAGGCGCGACGCAACCTTCGCCGACGGATTCTGACGGTGTGGCCCGACGTCGAGGAGGACTGGCAGTGAGCGCCTGCCACCGTCCCGTGGAGGCGTTGCTGACGGCGGAGTTGGACGAACTGGCCGGGGAAGCCGACACGGAACTGGGTCGACACGTTCGCGACTGCCCGCATTGCTCGGCGGCGGCGCGGAAGATCCTGGCGGCGAACGAAGCGCTCAACGCGTCGTTGTCCCAAAGGCGGGTGCTACACAGCGCCTCGTTGCTCGCCCGGGCGCGTTCGAGGGAGCACGCCCCGCGTGCAAGTCGTCCACGGTGGCGCGCAAGATGGCTGGCCTACGGACCCCTCGGTTGGGTGGGGGCAGGCATCGGACTCGTGGCGGTAGCGACCGTGCTGCTAGTTCTCACGCTCCCGCGAGAGCCGCTGCCAAGTCCCGAGCTGGCCGCCGAACAGACGGCGGCCGGACGAGCCTCCCAACCACTCATGGTGGATGCACCCGGCTATGACGTCGCCGTTATTCCCACGGAGAATCCCGATGTCACAATCATCTGGTTTGCTAAGGAGAGAGACGATGAGGATGTCGTGGACGCGACTCGCGACGGTCCCATTGCTGTTGACCCTGCTAACGGCCTGTGACCTTGTCGGACCGAAGTCGTACCGCCTGGTATTCCAGTTGATCGCAGCCAACGGACCGGGACAGGCGGATTCCGGGATCGCCGATGTGGTCGAAGAGCTGCGCAATACGCTTCAGTTCGAGGGGTACTCCCTTGAGAGCGAGTTCAGCGTTGCCGTGAAGCCGGATGCCGAGTTCAGCCGATCGATCGGCACCGGTACCGATGGTGGTCCCCGTATCGTCTATACGTTCGAAGGCGGTGTCCAAACCAGCATCGACATTGAAGCCGGAGACGAAGACGAAACGCTACGTTTGCGTGTGGAGAGGGGCGTCGAACCCGTATTGGAGACAACGGTGGGCATCAAGCCCGGTCAGACGTTGGTGCTTGGTTCCGCGCCGCACAACGAGGAGGCAACCCTACTCATCGTGGTACGAATGGTCGAAGACTAGCGCGTCTCGCGGGTACGCGAGCCGTCAAGGAGCAGATTCAGGCACTTGTC
>JAPOYW010000033.1 GCA_026706425.1 Gammaproteobacteria bacterium | reverse complement strand
CAGGTCCTGGTGGCCGTTCGGCTTCGGCGGCTGCCAGGCGGCCACCTCGTAGGTCGTCGCCGTCAGCCTGATCAGCCACCGCAGCCCTTCGCGCCCCTCCCGGTCCCGGAGCCAGATCCGCTGGCCGGGTTCGAGCTTCGCGCACGGAGACACGAGGCAGAAGTCCGCCGGCCCGATGCCGGCCGGGACCATCGAGTGGCCGTGGAACAACGCGTAGAACGCCTGCGGGTCGTCCAGATCCACCGGCGCCGGTCTCGGCCGATCCTCCTCTTCGCTCTCCGTCAGGTAGACCTCCGGCGATGGCGGCGACCGTGGAGGCGACCCAGCGTTGGCGCGCGTCCCCCCGCTGGCCCGCACCCAACGGCGTCGTCCGCCCGGATGCCGCGCCCACCGTGCCGCATCCAGGCTCGCAGCGCGGTGCTCGCCTGGGCACACGTTGAGATTCTTGACACCCAGGACGACTGGCCACGTTGAAGAGACTGCCAACTCTCTCGTACCATGCGCCTCGGCTGGGTTGCATGGGACGAGAACGACTGCCGCCAATCGTCCGACTTGCAGCGAGCGCTGGCCTGAAGGCGCCGATACGGTTCTACCTGCGTTCGGGCGGCAACCCCAACGCAACGGATTCCAGGAGCCGAACGCTGCTGCTGCTTGCGGCGACGGCAGGACATGCGGACATCTGCCGCCTGTTGATCGCGTCGAGCGCAGACCCGACCCTCCGCGACGCCGACGGAAACGATGCGCTGTCCGCAGCCATCAGGAACCGCCATGCCGAGGCAGCGGGCGTGCTGCGGGCCTGCCTCGTCCGCCTTGCGTCACCACCGGCGCCGCCAACCGAACAGGCACGGACGACGGATGGAGCTTCGTCGAGCAATGGCGGTCTGCCGAAGAACGTCGCGTCCGCTCCCGGTGGCGACGACCAGATTCTGGATCTTGGCGATTGGGAAGAGCGGCTTGATACCTCACCCCCGCCGGACGCCGCGGGGCTGCGCGCGTCGACCACGGAACTGCAGAACCGAATCTCGGCACATGCTCCCATCGATGCGGACCACGCGTGGGAGGACGTTGAGATCGACCTCCCGGAATCGGCCGCCCGGCTCGACCCAGCCCACGCCGTCTGGCTCGATGAGGTTCGCAGCCTCATCCACTACGGCCTTTCCTGGGGCTGGGTCACCCGGCACCAAGTGGCCGAGGTCGCAGGCCGCAACGGTACCGAGGAAGGCCGAGACAAAGTGGAGATCAACTTGCGACTCGTGCTCGGAGAAATCGGCATCGTGGTGGACGAAGTCGTGCAAGAGTCCACGACCAGTCAGCTCTGGAGCGACTGGCAGGACGAGCCGCGCAGCGAAGACGGCAACAGCGGGGTCATCGACGAAGCCGTCGCCTTTCTCGAGTCCCCTGACCTGCTCGAGAACCCGCTCAACTGCTACTGGAGGGACATTCGCAGGCTCGAAGCTGAATCTTCTCGCAGACTCCGGGCGCCAGCTGCGGGGCCGCCTCCCGGGCCGCCTCGGCACATGAACAGTCGATGACGCCGCCAGAACGATACCGCCACGCGCCGCCGCGGGCCGGCGCCATGATCGAGGCCCTGCGGGGTCTCGGCTACTCGACCGCTACGGCGCTCGCCGATCTGGTTGACAACAGCATCGCAGCCGACGCCGGGAACGTCGATCTGACGTTCGCGTGGAAGGGGGCGGACAGCCACATCACCATCCAGGACGACGGCCGCGGCATGGACGACGGGGATCTGGACCGCGCCATGAGGCTGGGCCACCAGAGCCCGCTCGACCCGAGGGGCGCCAACGATCTCGGCCGCTTCGGACTGGGACTGAAGACGGCATCGTTCTCGCAATGCCGACGGCTGACCGTCGCCAGCAGACGAAAGGGCGGGGCGGTGGCCTGCCTGCGATGGGATCTTGACGTCCTCGCTTCCAGCCGGGACGACACGTGGCGGCTGCTCGTCGGGCCGGCCGACGGGTCACACCGGTTGCTGGATCCGTTGCAGCCGACCCCGCAGGGTACCCTGGTCCTGTGGGAGAACCTCGACCGCATCGTGACGCCCGGTTTCTCGGAACAGAACTTCCTGGACCTCATCGACCTCATCGAGCGTCACTTGGCGATGGTCTTCCACCGGTACTTGGCCGGGAAGCCCCCCAGACTCCGAATCGCCATCAACGACCGGGCGGTGACGCCCTGGGACCCCTTCCTTGCGACCCACCATGCCACGTGGTCGTCACCGGTGGCGACGCTCGGGCCCGGCGTCGCTGCACGATGCCACGTCCTGCCCCATAGAGATCGGCTGAACCCGAGACAGCAGGACGAGGCCGGTGGACTGGAAGGGTGGACGGCGCAGCAGGGGTTCTACGTCTACCGCAACCAGCGACTGCTGGTCGCCGGAAGCTGGCTCGGCCTCGGCCGTGGACGTCCCTGGACGAAGGAGGAAGCGCATCGGCTGGCGAGAATCCGGCTCGACATCCCAAATTCTGCGGACGCCGACTGGAAGATCGACATCCGCAAGTCCACCGCACGGCCGCCCGTGGCCCTGCGTCAGGATCTGACACATCTGATGGAGGATACTTGCGGAAGGGCTCGCCGCGTGTTCGCCCACCGGGGACGCGTCGCCGGACCCGCCACCAGCGGGCCGGTGGTTCAGGCGTGGCGCGCCGAGCGGCTGAGCGACGGCATGCGCTACCGGATCGACACGTCGCATCCGGCCGTCGCCGCGGTACTCGACAACGCTGGCGCCCTCACGCCGCAGATCCGGGCGATGATTCGCGTCGTCGAGGAGACGGTTCCGGTGCAGCGCATCTGGCTGGACACGACCGAAGGCCGGGAAACCCCGAGGACCGGATTCGGCGGGGCTCCCCCGGAGGAGATCGCAACTGTCGCGAACGTGCTCTTCAAGGACCTTGTCGCTCGACAGGGCCTGACGCCGGAGGCCGCGCGCGAGCGGCTGCTGCGCACGGAACCGTTCCACCATCACCCGGATCTGGTGGCCGGGCTGCGGGCCCCGTGACGATCGGAGAAGCGCCGCGAATGGCACACCAGGACACCGCCGTCAAGCTGCTGCAGGCGATGCTGCAGGCTGAGATCGGCAAGCACGACATCACCCCGTCCCTCATCGCCGAGAAGCTGGATTGGCTGCTGCGGCACGGACCGCAGTTCGCCATCGAGCCGGAACAAATCAACCGGCAGGCAACCATCGATGAGATGGTCCGCCGGTTCAGCCTGTGGATCGGACACGACACGATGCTCACCAGCGACACCGGCCATGAGGCATGGCTGGTGTCGGCCCGCAAGCAGGGATGGCGGTACTGGCCGCGGTACCGGGAATGGCTGGACGCCAAGCTGCCGGCTACCGTGATCGACGCCATGGACCGATCGACCGACAGGGTGCTCGGTCTGCTCGAGGATCCGCTGAGGCCCGGGGCCTGGGACCGGCGCGGTCTGGTCGTGGGAAACGTCCAGTCGGGGAAAACCGGCCACTACATCGGGCTCGTCTCGAAGGCGGCGGACGCCGGCTACAAGATCGTGATCGTCCTTGCCGGCCTCCACAACAACCTGCGGTCCCAGACGCAGATGCGGCTCGACGAGGGGTTCCTCGGCTACGAGACCACGCCCAGGGAAGAAGACATCAGACGTATCGGCGTCGGCACGGTCGACCCCGACCCGTCCATCCAGCCCAACTTCGCCACGAACCGCACGGACAGGGGCGATTTCACGACGAGGGTGGCCAGGAACCTGGGAATCTCGCCGGAACAGAAACCGTGGCTCTTCGTGGTCAAGAAGAACAGGACCGTACTCAACCGCCTGCTCCAGTGGATCAGAAACCACGTGGCGGACCTGCACGATCGGGAGACCGAACGGCGGGTCGTCACGAAGCTCCCGCTGCTCATGATCGACGACGAGGCCGACCATGCGAGCGTTGACACCCGCGAGCAGGTCGTCGATGAGGACGGCCGTCCGGACGAGGACCATCAGCCGACCGCGATCAACAGCCTCGTCCGTCGCGTGCTGCACTCGTTCGCCCGGTCGGCGTATGTGGGCTACACCGCGACCCCGTTCGCAAACATCTTCATCCACGAGAGGGGATCCACCAACAATGAGGGGCCGGACCTGTTCCCGGCGGCGTTCATCGCGAATCTCGCCACGCCCTCCGACTACGTCGGCTCCGCGAGGATCTTCGGCGGCCGGGACGAGAACGCCGACACCCTCGATCTCGTGCGAACCATCGATGATTATTCCGGTGCGAACGGTGGCGGCTGGATGCCCCTGCGGCACAAGAACGGCCACGCGCCCCGCTACCAGCGGGAAGACCGGCTGCCACCGTCGCTGGAGGAGGCCATCGACGCCTTCGTGCTCGCATGCGCCGCGCGGCGCGCCCGCGGTCAGACGGGACAGCATTCATCCATGCTGATCCACGTGACGCGCTACACGTCCGTTCAGAACGAGGTCCATCGGCAGGTGGAATCCCGCGTGCGCCTTCTTCGGCAGCGGCTGACGCGGGGGATCGGTGTCGAGCAGACAATCGCGAGCCTGAAGTCGTTGTGGGAGCGGGATTTCGAGAGCATCACACGCCGCGCGGCCGAGCTGGACGCGGGCTCCGTTCCGGCGGGTGGCAATCGCTGGGGCGCCGTGGAGCCCCTTCTCCCTGACGTGGTGTCCGACGTCGTGGTCAAGACGATCAACGGCACGGCGAAGGACGCCCTGGACTACACGGAACACCAGAACACGGGGCTCACGGTAATCGCCATCGGGGGTGACAAGTTGTCGAGGGGGCTGACTCTCGAGGGGCTTTGCGTCAGCTACTTCCTCCGCGCCTCGCGCATGTACGACACGCTGATGCAGATGGGGCGCTGGTTCGGCTACCGGCCGGGCTACGTGGACCTGTGCCGCCTCTATACGACGGCGGACTTGGCGGAGTGGTTCGGCCACATCACCGACGCCGCCAGCGAGCTGCGCGAGGAGTTCGAGCAGATGGCCGACCGCGGGGGGACCCCACGGGAGTACGGGCTGAAGGTCCAGTCGCATCCCGTGCTGATGGTCACGTCACGCCTGAAAATGCGAACCGCGCGAAGCCTGATGCTGTCCTTCAGTGGCACTCTCGGGGAGACGGTTGCGCTCTACCGGACCGTGCCTGAGCTTGAACGGAATCTCACGGCGACCAGGGATATGGTCGCGCTTCTTGGCGACCCGGAGGTCGATCCCGAGCGCCAGCGGCGAGCGCAATCCGCCCGATGGAAGGGATTCCTGTGGAACGACGTCCCTGCACTCCACGTCCTGGAGTATCTGTCCGAGTACAGGACGCACCCCATCGCCTACCGGGTGAACAGTACTCTCCTGTCGGAGTTCATTGGGAAGATGCTGCGCCACGGGGAGCTCACCCGATGGACCGTGGTGCTGATCGGCGGGGGAACCGGCAGGGATGTGGATCTCCGCGACGACATCACGGTGGCCATGCTCAAGAGAACAGTCAAGGGCGACCATCTCGACAACCGCTACTCGATCGGGCGACTCATGTCGCCCCGGGACGAGGCCATCGACCTCGACGACGCCGAGTGGAACGCCGCTCTCCGCAGGTCCATCGACAGGGCCGACCGCGAGCGGAAACCCCAGCCGAGAGCACCGTCCGGGCCTGACATCAGGCATGTCCGCGGTTTCGGTGCACCGGGCGTGCCGGGACGGCCGGATCGCGGCCTCCTGTTTCTCTACATGATCGATCCGAGGTTGGCCGAGGCCGGTTTCGCGGACGACACGCCCGCGGTTGCCGCGTTCGCGATCAGTTTCCCGAGCAGCAACCGCGCCGAGAGGGTCGAGTACAAGGTCAACAACGTGATGTGGGAACAGTGGGAGCGGGAGTATGGCGCCGCCGACTGACGAGGCGCTGGACGTTGCCTGGCGGGCCCTGGCTGAAGCGGGTGAAGACCAACCCACCGAGGGATGGCGCACCATACCCGTCGAACGAACGGCCCAATGCCGCATCCTCGCCGGGCGCCGTTTCCCCGGCGGCGACGAGGCCGTCCTCTTCGGGTTCCGCTCTGCCGCGGTTGCGGCCACCGCCAGCCTGCCTCAAGCGCGCGGCTTCCGCGTGGAAATCGTGCGGGACGGGATACCCCGAGACGCGCTGGCGTGGATCGCCCTGGTCCGGGAACCGGCGGGAAGCCTGACCATGTTCGCCAGGATGGCGAGCGACATCATCGCGCTCCTGCGTGAGGCTTCCGCCGACGAAGTGCCATTGTTTCGGCTGTTCACGGGCCGGATTCGCGCATGGCAGGCATTCATGGAATCGGGTCGCGACGACGTGCTCAGTCCGGCCGCGGAAGTCGGACTCGTCGGCGAACTGCGGTTCCTGCAACAGATCCTGGAAGCCGGCGTGGAGGCATCCGTCGCCGTTGACGGCTGGCGCGGCCCGATCGACGGGCTGCACGATTTCGTGTTGGGCACCGGCGCGGTAGAGGTGAAGACCAGCACGACCTCCGGGGAGTTTCCGGCCACCATCGCATCACTGGACCAGCTCGACGACTCCCTGGTCCGACCGCTCTTTCTCGCGGGTGTCCGCCTCACTCTGCGAGCGTCCGGCCGCACCCTGCCGGAGGTAGTGGCAGACGTCGACGATTGCATGGCCGCCGATCCGGTTGCACGAGCCCGATTTTCCGATCTCGTTCTTCGGGCCGGTGTTCTCGATGGGGTCAGAGATCGATACGTACGGCGATTCGCCACCGTTCGTACGATGCTGTTCCGGGTCACCGACCCCTTTCCCCGATTGACGCGCCGAAACGTCGCGCAGGCCGTACGGCGGGTGCGCTACGACCTCGATCTCGACCTCGTTCAAGCCCCGGAAACCGACCTCGATGGCGTTCTCCGGGAACTCCAGGTGACCTGAAGCATGGAACTCGGTGAATTCCTCCACCAGACGCAGGCCGACGTCAAAGCGAACGTCCAGGACCGCCTCGGTGAAGGCGGCGGCTATCCCTATCCGGAGTCCGTGTTCGCAGAAGTCGTCATGGAGCACATGTCCGAGATCGGGATGACGTTCGAGCCAGCCGTCTGCCACTACACCGCCAAAGTCGGCAACGCAACGCTGCGCCTGAGCGGGTACGCGGTGTCCGACGAACAGGACCAGCTCGATCTCTTCATCAGCCTCTACGCGGGCGCCGACGAGATTCGACACATCCCCGATTCGGAGACCAAGAAGGCAGCCGAACACTGTCTGCGGTTTCTCGCCCGGTCGGCTGACGGAACGCTCGCCGCAAAGATGGAGGAGTCGGACGACGCCTACAGTCTGACGTTGACCATCCACGGCTGCTACGACAAGCTGGACCAGATCAGGATCTACGTCCTTACCGATCGCCGCGCGAAGGCCAAGAACTTCAAGTCGCGAGAGATTCGCGGGAAGACGGTCAAGCTCGAGGTCATGGACATCGAGCGGCTGTACCACCACTGGTCGACCGGCAGGCCCCGCGACGAGCTCACCGTGGACTTCAACGAGGTCGCCGGCGGCCCACTACCCTGCATCTACGTGCCAGGGGAAATGTCCGAGTACGACTACGCCCTGACCGCGCTGCCGGGAGAGGCTCTCCGCTTCGTCTACGACAAGTACGGCGACCGCCTGCTGGAGGCCAACGTCCGGTCCTTCCTGAGCGTGACGGGAAAGGTGAACAAGGGCATCCGCGACACGCTCCGCAGCGCGCCGGAACGGTTCATGGCCTACAACAACGGCATCGTCATCGTCACCGATGAACTCCGGCTCGGCCGCACGGCGGACGGCGGTCCCGGCGTGCTCTGGATGCGGGGCATGCAGGTGGTCAACGGCGGACAGACCACGGCGTCGCTGTTCTTCAGTCAGCGGAAGCACCCGAACGAGATCGACCTTCGCCGCGTGCGCGTTCCGGCGAAGATCATCGTTCTCAAGACACCTGATCCCGTCGCCGAGGAGGAGTTCGTCGCCAACATCTCGAAGTACGCCAACAGCCAGAACAACGTGAAGCAGTCCGACCTCTCCGCGAACAAGCGGTTCCATCGCGAGGTCGAGAATCTTGCTTCCACCACCATCTGCCCGGACGGCATCGGACGCTGGTTCTACGAGCGAGCGGCCGGCAGCTACAAAACCATGCTGGCCAGGGACGGAACCACCGCCGCCCGGGCCAAAAGACTCCGGCAGGCTATTCCGCCGGCCCGGAAGATCACCAAGACGGATCTGGCGAAGTACCTGAATGCGTGGGAGCAACTCCCGCACGTGGTCAGTTTCGGAGCGCAGAAGAACTTCGTCAGGTTCATGGACCGGATGACGACGGCCCATGATCGCTCTGCCGGACAATCCGTGACCCTGACGGAATTCAAGCGGATGATTGCAAAGGCGATCATCTACAGGACAACGCAGAAAGTGACAAGGGGCAGGTACCCGGCCTTCCAGGCCAACGTCGTGACGTACACCGTGGCCGTGGTCGCCTGTCAACTCGGGGCGAGACTCGACCTCGACAGGGTTTGGTGGCAACAGGAACTCTCGTCCGAGCTCCGCGGCCAGATCATGACCTGGGCCGACAAGGTGCATGCGGAGCTTCATCGCACCGCGAACGGACGAATGGTATCAGAATGGGCCAAGAAGCCCGACTGCTGGGCCGCCGTTCGCTCGGCCACGTATGCGCAGAGTGTGGTTGACATTCCGGAACTCACAGCCGGCGTCGGCGCGCCGCTACGCACGGGAAGCGGCTGATGGGGCGGCTTCACAAGGGCGACATCATGTCGCCCGAAACACGCAGCGCGGTGATGTCCCGGATCAGGGGTCGCGATACCGGACCGGAGAGGGCCATGGCGGACGCGTTCGCAACCCGTGGGCTGACATGGGAGAGTCACGTGCGAGAACTGCCCGGTCGACCCGATTTCGTGTTCCGGGCGGACCGGGTGGCTGTTTTCGTCGATGGCGACTTCTGGCATGGATGGCGTTTCCCGAAGTGGCGAGAGAAGCTGTCCGACAAGTGGGAAATCAAGATTGCGGCCACCCGACGCCGCGATGCGCGGAACCATCGTCGCCTGCGACGGATGGGCTGGACGGTCATCCGGATCTGGGAGCACCAGATCGAGCGTTCGCGGGAGGCCTGCCTGTTGAGGGTTCTATCTCATCTTCGGGGGCGAGATAACACGACGAGGGGTTGACCGATGCTCAAGGACCTGAGGATCCGCACCCTGGACGTCTTCTGTGGTGGAGGCGGAAGCAGCTGGGGAGCACGCGCGGCAGGGGCGGAGATCGTGTGCGGCATCGATGCCTGGGATATTGCCACGAAGACGTATGCAGCGAATTTTGGCCAGGACACGGGAATCCACCGCACGCTCGTTGAGACGGGGCGACTGCCCGTCGTGGACAGACTGGGGAGTATCGACCTCATCCTCGCGTCTCCGGAGTGTCGCAGCCATACGTGCGCCAGGGGCAGCGGACAGCGTGACGAGAACAGCAGGAGGACGGCCCGCTACGTGCTCAGATTCGCGCGGAAGTTGAAGCCACGGTGGATCGTCATCGAGAACGTGATCCACATGCGCAACTGGGACGGCTTCTCAGGGCTGGTGGCAGAAGCCGAGGCACTCGGCTACCACGTGCACGCTCAGGTTCTCGACGCGTCGACGTTCGGTGTTCCTCAGAAGCGCCGCCGTCTCTTCTTGATCTGCGATCTCGAGGAGATGCCCAGTCCGGTGACTGCGCCGAGCGGTACTCCACTCTCGGTCGAGGCCGGGGTGGTCATGTGGGATGGGCCTTGGCGATCCAGCCCTCTGTACAACGCCGGGCGGGCAGATGCCACGATCGAGAAGGCGGAACGAGCGATCGACGCAGTTGGGCGCGGGACGCCGTTCCTCATCGTCTACTACGGCTCGGACGGAGGCGGCGGCTGGCAGCCGATCGACGTTCCTCTTCGCACCGTGACAACTATTGATCGCTTCGGGCTCGTGACGTGGCTCGGCAACGTACCGATGCTGCGCATGCTTCAGCCCCCGGAAATCCAACGAGCGATGGGGTTCGGCAGCGATTACCAACTACCATATGGTTCACGGCGCGACCGCATCAGGCTCCTGGGCAACGCGGTCTGTCCTCCCGTCATGACCGCGGTGGTGACTTCCATGCTGCGAAACCGCCCCGCGGTCGTGCGCAGTGCCGCCTGATCACAATTCTACGCCGGTGCGCGGGGCGTCTGACGCCGGGGGCTCAGACGCCACAACCGGCTGACAGGTCAGAACGGACGCTCCCGACGCGAATCGCTCGAACGGCTGTATTATCGGCAGCAGCCTTCTCGCCGGGCCGCCCCGCGACGGCGGCGCGCCAACCCACGCACGAGGTCTGGCCAGTTGCCGAAGAGCACGAAGACTCGACCGTCACGGGACTTGCCGGACTGAACACCGCCGTCTACGCGCCGTTGCCGCCGACAAACGCCCGCACCATTCTCGCCGACAGGAGGCTCCAGGCGCTGAAGACCGGGCACGGCGGCTCGCTCGCCACAATGCATGCGACCAACGCGCCCGCCGCTCCGTCGCGCCTAGCGACCTGCGCCATGCAGGCCGGCGACCCGCTCGCTTGGACCGTCGTCTGCCGCGACGTCATCGACGGCAGCGAGGCCGTCATCCACCAGACCCGGACGCTCGAAGGCGTCCACCGCCTCGAAGGCGAAGCCGGCGCCGCTGCCTCGCCGAGCGTCCGCGTCCACCCGTCGACGGCATTCCAGCCGGACGCCGCCAGGGGCGAGCCAAGGTGTCGAATTGAAGCCCCGAGCTCCGGCGCCGATCCACCGGGCGTTGATCGCCGACCGCCGTGTTGACCAAGTGACAGGCGGTCGCCGTGGACCGGCCTGACGGCCACCTCGGGCGGAGTGATCGCCGCCAGTCGGATCAATCGTCATAGCGGTTTACGAATCGTGTTGAGGCCTTGTCGAGGAGCGTCTGCAGGCAGTCTTCGACCTCGTCCAGCACCGCAACCACGTAGGCTCTCATTTCGCGTGCCTGCATGGCGGTCACCGGCTCATAACGCTCCCGCGTCCATTTCCGATCCAGAGCAATGCGCCTCGCTTCGAGGACCCGCTGCTTGTCAGGTGGCATGTGATGGCTGATCGCGTGAAACGTGGTGACCGCCTCCACATGAAGCTTTCCTAAATCCTCGAGAGCCTTCGCCGAGAATCTACCCTCCAGATGGGTCGCGGCGTTCATCCGTTGATCGTGGTCCAGAACGATCCGTCGCAGCGTGCCCTTGGCGGGGTCGAGCATGCGGATTTGATAAAAACGCAGCTCGAATGTTCGCTGCCGTGCCGCGATCTTCCGCGCGTTGACTAGCGAAGCCAAGGCGATGAGCACAGCGACCACGGCGATCCCTTCAGACACGCCGAACGTGGCAAGCAGATCATTCCCCATAAGGCCATTCGCGTCCCGTTTTGTTTCGGATCGCACCGACATCGGCGGGCGATCGCTCCTCAGGGTGAGCTGTGGGGCCAAACGAACCAATGGTGTCCCGCGATGTACGAAATAGGTTCACTGTGCCGTACTCCTCAGCATGTGATCTGGACGTGGAAACCGGTCAGCACCGCGTCAGGATCCCGGAAGCGTCGCGCGGGCGTGGCGAAGGCGTGGCCCACCCCAGCGGTTTCGATCCGCTCTCCTTCACGAGCCACCGATCTTCGATCCGATGCGACAATAGCACGTGCGCAGAGTCGGGCGGCACCGAAACGACGAGCGGAACCAGCACGAGGCTGACCGCGGCGATCGAGAAGTACTTCGCCGACTTGCGACGAGTCCGGGGGCCGAAGCTTCGACCGCGGAACGGTCGCTGTACGGCCCGCTCGGTGGGCTGCCGAAGGCGCTCGATGCAACGCCCAAACCGAAGGGGTGCGTGCAGCGATGAGGCTACTCAGGCTGGCTGCGGTCTGTTACACTGGACCTCATGACTGACCGACAGCGTGGACGGGCGTGCGCCCTCAACCTCATCGTCGAGGTGTTCACGGAGGCCGCATGGCAGCGCGGATTGGTATCGGCTCGTCGAGACGCTGCCATTGTGATCAAGCAAAAGGACGTGCCGGAGACGGTGAAGGCGCTCGTGGAACCATTCTGGAAGCTCCTTGAGGGTAAACCGTTGCCAGGAGTCCCTTTCGATTCGGTGCCCTTGGAGAATCCCTCGTCCGATATCGACACCGCAGTGTCAATCCAGGTCGGTGTGTTTGAGGGCTTCATCCGTGGTGCCGGTCCGGGCAACTGGACGTGGAGCGAAATCGCGGACGATTTGGTGAAGCGAGTTGAGTACGAACAGCGCAACAGACCGCAAGCCTTCAAGCAGGCGACCGCAGACCTTGTGCGACCGTTCCACAGAGTGCTGACCTACAGTGGCGCGATGTAGACGACCCTGGGCGACACGGCCATGTTCCTCGATGGCAGACCCGGCGGGTCACTCTCGCTTACCGTGAGCGAACCGGAGAACCGGACCATGCGGCGTGCAGGCGGCGAGTTGTATCCACCGAATGGTGATCTTGGCGTCCCACCGATCAATCGAGACCTGTGCCGCCCCGATGACCCCGTGTACGCGCACGGCGGGATGTCGCCGGGGTTCACGCCCCGGCCAGCGGGGACGAGAAGGCGGACGCAAGAGCGCGGCGTTGTTTCGAGCTCTTGGGGGTCACGCCCAACCTGTAGCCAGTAGCGAAACCACCCGAATCGCGCACCCGACTGACAAACCGTGCCTTCTAGGCGATCCGCACCGAAACTTCGGTTTGGGTCTTCGGGGAATCGGGTGGGTAGGTAAGGCGGAGAGGTAGCCTCTGCTCCCGACGAGTCAAGGTGCTTCGCACCTCCTTCGCTTCGCTCCGGTCCTTCGGATGACTCGTCGCTCGCGCCGGCTCAGTGCTGATCATGGCCGGCCGGATCCGTCCGGCCAGTCGATACACTGGCCGCATGACCGAGACGACTCTCTACGAGAAGCTGTTGGGCATCGAGCGGCCGTGGCGCGTGCGCGACGTGCGGCTGGCCCTCGAGCAGGGCGACGTCGAAGTGGGCGTGGAGTTCGCCGGCGAGACGCTGGTCTGCCCGGCCTGCGGTGCCGCGTGTCCGGGCTACGACCGACGTCCTCGGGTGTGGCGCCATCTGGACACGATGCAGTACCGGACGCTGGTGCGGGCGGACGTCCCGCGGGTGCGCTGCGCGGAGCACGGCGTCCAGCAGGTGCGGGTGCCGTGGGCGGAAACGCAGTCGCGGTTCACGGCCCTGTTCGAAGCGATGGTGATCGACTGGCTGAAGGTGGCGAGCTTCGCGGCCGTGG
>JAPOYW010000233.1:5308-13326 GCA_026706425.1 Gammaproteobacteria bacterium | reverse complement strand
GACTCCGCTCGCGGTTCGACGGTTCCGACGCTGGCTTGCTGGAGAACGGCCCGCGATACTGCATGCGCGCTCGCGCCTACCCGCCTGGGTCTGCTGGCTGGCCTGGCGGGGGATGCCGGAGGTCGGGCGACCTCGTTTCGTCACCACCGTACACGGCCTCTATTCGGTGAGCCGCTACAGCGCAATCATGACCCGGGGCGAACGGGTCATCGTGGTTTCCGACACCGCGCGGCAGTACGTGGAAGCGAACTATCCGGATGCCGACGTGGGCAAAGTGGAGCGGATCTTCCGCGGCGTGGACCGGACCCGGCTCCGGCGCGGCTTCCGCCCCGGCGAAGACTGGCTGGCGAAGTGGCGAAGCGATTTCCCTGCGTGCGACGGCAAGGCTCTCGTCTTACGGCCCGGCCGGCTGACCCGCCTCAAGGGACACCACGACTTCATAGACGTGATCGAACGGCTACGTCCGCACCATCCCCACATCGCAGGTGTCGTCGTCGGTGGCATCGATCCCCGGCACCGGCCCTACGCGAACGAACTCCGCGAACGCGGCAAGGGCATCGTCTTCACCGGGCATCGAAGCGACCTGCGCGAGATCATGGCCATCTCCACGGCGGTGCTATCGCTGTCGCAGAAGCCCGAGTCGTTCGGTCGCACGGTGCTTGAGGCTCTATCCCTCGGCGTTCCCGTGGTCGGGTACCAGCACGGCGGCGTCGGCGAGATTCTCGGTCACGTCTATCCCGGCGGACGCGTCCCCGTTGGCGATACCGGTGCGGTTGCCGACCGGCTCGCCACCATCCTCGACGATCCCGGATCGGCCAGACGGGCGGTGCGCGACCACGACTTCGATGTCGACCGGATGTGCCGAGAGACGCTGGCGCTCTACGGCGAACTCGCCGCCGAACGATGTTCGGCCACCGGCAACGAACCATGACCGCGACTCTCGTTGCCGTCGCCTGCCTGGCGATTCTGCTGGCCGCGTTGTTCTCGCTGCGCTACGCCTGGTGGCGCGGACCCGTGGACTACCGGCGGCCGCGGATCCTGATGTACCACATGATTCGGTGCCGGCGCCCGAGTGGGCGTTTCAACAAGCTGCGGGTCGCCCCCGCGGAGTTCGAACGGCAACTCGAATGGCTGGTCGACCACGGCTGGCGGTTTGCCTTCCTGTCCGATCTCGATCGGGAAGCCGGCCAGTCGAAGACCGTGGTGCTGACCTTCGACGACGGCTACCGGGACAACTACACCACCGCGCATCCCCTGCTCCTGAAGTACGGTGCCAAGGCGACCCTGTTCCTCGTTGTCGACCGCTTCGACCGGGATTGGTCGACGACGAAGAAGGCGCATCACGACTCCGGCGAGCTGATGCAGGAACCCAAGCTGACCGATGCCGAGGTCCGCGAGATGCTCCAATCGGGTGTCTGGGAACTCGGCGCCCACACCCTTACGCATGCGTTGTTGCCCGGCCTGACCGACAAGGAAAAGCGCGAGGAGATCGGAGGCGGCAAGGCCGAGCTCGAGGCGACGTTTGCGACCGAGGTGTCGAGTTTCGCGTATCCCTTCGGCATCTTCGGCACCGACGACGAGACCCTGGCGGGCGCTGTCGGGTACGACCATGCGGTCACCACCGAGGCCGGAATCAGCACCGACACCCGCGCCGAGGCGCTAAGACTCAAGCGCGTCAAGGTCAGCGGCAAGGAAGGCGCGCTCGGGTTCTCGATCCGCCTTCGCACCGGCAAGCGCGGTCTGCTCGACTGACATGCGCATCTGCCAGGTCATGGCCGGCGACGAGGAAGGGGGCCTCGAGACCCACTTCGTCGATCTCGCCAACGGGCTCGCGGCGCTCGGTGACGACGTCGCGGTCATCGCCCACCCTCGCTACCGGAGTCGATTCGCGACCGACGTGGAGTTTCGCGATCTGGACCTGACCCGCAACCGACGCAACCCCTTCCTACGTCGACGCCTCAAGCGGTTGATCGACTCGGTCGAGCCCGACATCGTTCATGCCCATGCCGGGAAAGCCGCAGCGCTTGTGGCTTCCGTCGATCCTTCGTGCCGTACCGTGGGCACGGTGCACGGGCTAAAGAAGGACCTTTCGGCCTACCGACGGTTCGATGCGGTGATCAGCGTCAGCCGCGGTGTCGTCGAGGGCCTCGACCACCCTGTGAAGACCGTCGTCTACAACGGGGTGCACCCCGGCCCCAAGGCCACGACCGGCGCCGAACTTCGCGCGATCTTCGGGATTCCTCCCGAAACCACCGTGACGCTGGCGGCTGGACGGCTCGTTCGCGTGAAAGGATACGACCGTCTGATCGGTCTCTGGGACGACGGTTCGGGTCACCTGCTGATCGCCGGGGACGGCCCGGAGCGCGGACACCTCGAGTCGCTCGCCGGCGGCAAACCGGTGACCTTGGCCGGGTTCCGTGCCGACGTGCGTTCGCTGATGGGCGGCGCCGACCTCATGGTCTTCGCTTCCGAACGCGAAGGGCTGAGCTACGCGCTGGCGGAAGCGCTCCAGGCCCGGCTGCCCGTGGTCTCGACGCCGGTCGCGGGGGCGGAAGAGCTGCTGCCGCCCAGTCACCTCGCCGAGATCGGGAAGCTCGGGAATCCCATCAGCACCTGTCTCGACGACCCCCGTGCCGCACGCGAGCGCATGCGGGAGACCTTCGACTGGGCCGCCGGCGCGCTCACGGTCGACCGGATGGTGCGGTCCACGCGCGCGGTGTACGCCGGGCGCGAGCAGGCGACCCCATGACGCTAAGACTCGAAAGCCTCGAGCCGTTCGCCATCGGTGGAACGCGCCGCTGCTACGTCCATCCCGAGGACGAGACACGTTGCGTCAAAGTTCTGCGTCCAGACCGGACGCCCGAAGCCCGGCGCGCGGGAGCCACGGGTTGGCGGCGCTTGAAGCGTTTGAGGAGTTTCGACGACCAACGCAAGGAGTACATCGCCTACCGGCATCTCAAGCGTCGCGGCCAGCTAGACTACACGCACGTCCCGCGCTTCTACGGCAACGTCGACACCGACCAGGGCGTCGGCATCGTTACGGCGTTGTTCCGCAACTGGGACGGCCGGTTCCCCGAGAATCTCGAGGAGCTGGTGCCCTCGGGAATGACCCACGCTCTCGAAACGGCCATCGCGGAGTTCAAGGACTGGCTGCGCCGGGAGCTGTTCCTCACCCGGGATCTCCTGCCGCACAACATCATCGCCGTGGCGGATGGTCCGGAACGATTCCGGCTGGTCATTGTCGATGGCATCGGCAATAGCGAGTTCCTGCCCTTGTCGCATTGGTTCAGGTTCTGTGCCCGGGCGAAGGTCGAGCGCAAGATCCGCAAGTTCGACCATCGCATCCGCATTCTCCTGCCCGGACCCGGCGACGACGCCGCACCGCGCTCCGATGCAGATGCTTAAGAGACTCGAAGGCGAGCTACGCCGGTGGCGCCGCTCGGCGGCTCCGGTGACCTGGGCCGGCGATGCCGTGCACTGTCCAGTGTGCGACCGGTCGTTCCGCGGCTTTCGGCCTGCGGGCCGCAAACGGACCCGGCGGCCGAACGCCGTGTGTCCGTACTGCACGGCACGGGAGCGCGACCGGTTGACTTTCCTGTTCCTGGCCAGCGAACGCGGCCCCCCGGCCGGTGGGCCGCTGCTGCACATCGCGCCGGAAGCGTGCCTCGAGCCACGCCTGCGTCGACTGGCCGAGGGCAAATACCGGACCGCGGACCTGGTCCGAACCGATGTCGACGAGCAATTCGACCTGATGGCAATCCCCCATCCCGATGCCGCCTTTCACGCCGTGTACTGCAGCCATGTCCTGCAGGACGTACCGGACGACCTCGTGGCGATGGCGGAGTTGTTCCGGATCCTGGAACCCGGCGGCTGGGCGATTCTCAATGTCCCCGTCACCGCCGAGACCACCGTCGACCACCGGGACGAACCACGCCATGTGCGCAGTCCAGGCGACCGGCGTCCCAACGAGCATTTGAGAACCTACGGCACCGACTTTCCGCAACGCATGGGGTCTGTCGGCTTCGAAGTTGGCGTAATTCGCCCGACCGACCTGGTGTCGCCAGGGGAACAGACCCGTTGTGGAATCGACGGGACCGCTGCCGGCGCCGTCTACTTCGGGGTCAAGCCGAAATGAGCCATTCGACTAGGTTGCAGTCTTTCGGCCGTTGGCTAGCCTTCGCCTTCGCTGCCCTCTCAAGCAATGCGGAGAACCTGCGCTACGACGCCCAGGTGGCGTGGTTCCACGCAGGCACCATCGAGATGACGTTGCGCGAGGACGAGAGCCGCTACGAGCTGTCCGGCGAGGTCACCACCTCCGGTGCCGCAAACCGCCTGTTCAAGTGGCGCGGGCAGTTCGCCGCCACGGGGCGTTTCGTCCAGGGCTTTCCCACCACCAAAGCCTACTTTCTCCTCGAGGACGACGGCGACCAACGCGAGTTCCTGCTGGCTTTCGGCGACAAAACCACGATCCACGCTACCGACGACGAGTCCGAGGAACTGCCGGCGCCGCCGGGTTCCGACCTGATGTCGGTGATATTCCTCGCCCCGCACTGCCTCGGAGAGACCACGGTCCACGACGGCGAGGACGCCTACAGGCTCGTACCCGAACGAAGGACCGAACGGGTTCTCCGGCAGCGGCCCCGGTACTTCTCGGGTCCGACCACGCGTTGCGACTACCGGTTCCGGTACGACGACGGAAGTATCCGGCGGGCTTCGATCTGGCTATCCGACACGGGCGCACCCCGGTTTCCCGTCCGGATACAGATTCGGGTGCCGTTTCTGCCGGATGGCATTCTCCGGTTGAGAGTCGGCGCCTCACGTCCCTGATCGCCACTCGAGCGCGTCGAGGCGTTTTAACGGCAATCATGCGTATATCCCGGATTTGTCGGCAGTCGGGCAATCCGCCCGCAGACTGTTGGACGTTCGCCGCCTAAACTGCGTCTTTTGCGTCGACCCGCCACGGAAGAAGGATCTTGCCCATCAAACTCGGCGTTCTCGATCAGTCCCCCATCTCCCGGGGGGAAGACGCCGCGGATGCGGTTGCTCACACCATGGCGCTCGCCAGGCGTTGCGACGAACTCGGCTACCATCGCTACTGGGTGGCCGAACATCACGCTTCCGACTCGCTGGCGAGTTCGTCCCCCGAGATCCTGATCACCCGGCTCGCGGCCGAGACCGAGCGGATACGCGTCGGATCCGGCGGCGTCATGCTGTCCCACTACTCGCCGTACAAGGTGGCGGAGAACTTCCGCATGCTGGAGGTCCTGTACCCTGGCCGGATCGACCTGGGCGTGGGACGGGCGCCGGGCAGCGACGGACTCACCGCGGCGGCCCTCGCCTACGGGAATCCGCTCGGCATCGAGTACTACCCGGCCAAGGTCAAGGATCTGGTCGCGTTCGTCTCCGGGCGCACGCCCATCACCGAGGCGTTCAGGGATCTCAAGGCCACCCCGAAGGCCGCGACGGCACCGGAGGTGTGGATGCTCGGCTCGAGCTACGACTCCGCCGCGTACGCGGCCCGCTTCGGGCTCGCGTACTCCCACGCCCACTTCATCGCGCCGCAGCTGGCCGTCGAGGCGATGCAGCAATACCGCGAGCGGTTCGCCCCGGAGCATCTCGCCAAGCCCTACGCGTCCATCGGCGTCTTCGCCATCGCCGTGGAGGACGCCGAACGTGCCGAGTTGTTCCGGCGCATGCGGGAGATCCAGCGCATCCGCCGCGACCGCGGCCAGCGCGGACCGGCCCCGACCCTGGAGGAAGCCGCCGAGTGGCCGTTCACCGACGAGGAACTCGAAGCGATGCGCAGCCGCCGCTCCCGGCAGATCATCGGAACCGCGGACGAAGTCAAGGCGGACATCGCCGATCTGGTGTGCCAATCGGGGGCCGACGAAGCGGTGCTGCTCACGATCACGCCCTCCTTCGAGGATCGGCTGAAGTCCTACGAACTCATCGCGGAGGCCTTCGCTATCGGCTGAACAAGACAACGTCGACAATGACTGGGTGCGATCAGGGATAATGCCTGCGGACTACCCGCCCGAAGGAACTAGGTATGCGCTATTCGATCGCGCCGTTCGCGGTTCTTGCGGCGATTGTCGGCTGCGAGCAGACCACGACGCCGCAGGGAGACCCTGCGCCCGCTGAAGCCCCGGTCGAAACCACCGCAGTGGAGGCGGTACCCGCCCCGGTCATTCACCATTGGACCAACGCCGAGGAAATCGGTGGAGGCGACGGGCCGGTGAACGTCGAGCACCTGCTAGCGGCACCGTCGAATCCGGAGCAGTGGCTGCTCTACGGCGGGGACTACGCCAACCACCGCCATTCGCCCATCGACGACATCACTCCCGAGAACGCCGCCAGTCTCCAAGTGGCGTGGGCGTTTCCCACCGGGACCCCCGAGCAGTTCGAAGTCTCGCCGACCGTCTACGACGGCATCATGTACGTGACGACGTCCTTGAACCGGATATTCGCCCTCGACGCGGCCACCGGCCACATCCACTGGCGCTACGACCATCAGCAACCCGAGGATCTACGGCTGTGCTGCGGGAAGGTGAACCGCGGTGCCGCCATTGCCGGCGACCTCGTCCTGATGGCGACGCTGGATGCGAAGTTGATCGCCTTCCACCGCCTGACCGGCGAGATCGCCTGGCAGACGACGATCGCCGACTACGCCAAGGGGTTCAGCGCCACGTCGATGCCGTTGATCGTCAAGGACATGGCCATCATCGGCATCGCCGGCGGAGAATTCGGCGTGCGGGGCTTCTTCGATGCCTACGACGTCGCCACGGGCGAGTTGCGTTGGCGGCACTACACGGTCCCCGCGGAAGGCGAGCCGGGCACCGAGACCTGGGCGGGCGACTCCTACAAGACCGGCGGGGCACCCGCGTGGACGAGCGGCGCCTACGATCCACAGACCGACATTCTCTACTGGACCACCGGGAATCCTTCGCCGGACTGGAACGGCGACCTGCGGGCGGGCGACAACCTGTTTTCGAACAGCTTGCTGGCGGTGGACCCGGACGACGGCGAGCGTCTCTGGCACTTCCAGTTCACGCCCCACGATGTCTGGGACTACGACGGCAACACCCAGATCTTCTTGACGGAGGTGCAACGCGACGGCGAGGCGGTGGAGGCCATCGTGCAGGCCAACCGCAACGGCTACTTCTATACCCTGGACCGCACCACCGGCGCGTTCATGAGCGCCACCCAGTACGTCGAGCAGATGAACTGGGCGACCATCGACGACAACGGCCGCCCGGTAGTCGACCCCCGGACGAACCCCGTCGAAGAGCCCGACCACCGGGTCTGCCCCGGCAATCTCGGCGGCATGAACGGCGCCTTCTCCGGCGCGCTCAACCCCGACCTCGGACTCGCCTACATCCCGACCATCGAGTCCTGCCAGTACTTCCAGAAGGGCATCGTCGCGTTCGTCGAGGGCCAGCCGTTCATGGGCGGTCTGCCGATCCCCATGGATGTCCTGAACGGCGCCGACTACGGCCATCTCTCGGCCATCGACATCCACACCGGCGAGGTGCGCTGGCGGTACAAGGATCCCGAACCGATGATGGCCGGCGCCCTGTCGACGGCCGGCGGTGTCGTTTTCACCGGCAACCGCGACGGCTTCGCGCTGGCCCTCGATGCCGCCACGGGCGACCTCTTGTGGAAATTCCGGATGGGCGGCGGCGTGCGCAGCCAGCCCGTTGCCTACCGGGCCGGCGGCAAGGCCTACGTCGCCATCGGATCGGGCAACGACCTGACCATCGCGGGCTTCGCCGCTGGCTCCGTCGCGGTCCCCGAAGGCGGTCACCTGTTCGTCTTCTCGTTGCCCGACTGAGTCGGCGGCGGTCCCGGTGTCCTTCGATCCCGCCGTGCCGAAGCGAGCAGCGCGAACGGCGGCACGGGTCGTCGCCGCGCTTCTGGCGGCGACCTGCGGGCACGCCGTCGCCGACACCGCCGAGTCGGCGGCGCTACGCGTCTGCTTTCCCGAAAACGACCCGCCGCGGTCGACGCGCGGCGGCGGC
>JAPOYW010000233.1:0-5298 GCA_026706425.1 Gammaproteobacteria bacterium | reverse complement strand
TTCGACATCGACGTGGCCGGGCATCTCGCCCGGCAATTGCATCGCCGGTTGGTGATTGTCTGGCTGCCGGAGGAAGCGCAGACCGACATCGAGTCCACCGACGCGGACTACCGGCCATTGCTCATGGGGCAGTGCGACCTGCACCTGTCCGTCCCGGGCGCGGAAGCGATCAAGCGGTTTCGTCGTTGGCTCGTGCTGAGCGAGCCGTACTACGGGGCCGGCTTCGAGGTGATCCCGGCGGATTCGGCATTCGGGTTCGATGCCCCGTTCTCCGGAACCGTCGCCGTGCGGGCCAATACCGTTGGTCATCTCGTTCTGAACGCCGCGAACGTCGGCTGGTCGCAGCAGTCGTCGAGTGCGGCCATCGTTCGCGCGGTGGCGGATGGCACCGCCGCCGCCGGACTGGTGTGGGGACCCGACCTCGCACTTCTCGACATCGACCACAACGCCGATTTCTCCGCACCGGCCGTGCTCCGCTGGAATCTGCACGCGGCGTTCCGCAAGGGCAACCCGCTCATCGAGGACGTCAACCGGTTGATTGCCACGCCCGTCTTCCAGGCAAACGTGGCCAGGAACCTGGTCAAGCACGGCATACCCGTCCGCAGTCCGTTCGAGAGCGTCCACACGCCCGCCGACCTACTCGGCTTGTAGCCATGCGGACGACGCTACTGGTCGCGCTCGCGATCTCGGCCGCCGCCTGCGGGCCCGCTTCGCCGGCGGACGCCTTCCGGGCCGACCCCGAAGCCATCCAACGCGGCAAGTCGCTGTTCATAGGCACCTGCGGCGGCTACTGCCACACCACGGTTCCCGGCGACCGCGAGGCGCCCTACCTGTTCGATCGCCAGTGGCAGCACGGGGGCACCGACCAGGAGATCTTCGACACCATCGCGGGCGGCGTTCCGGGCACCACGATGATCCCGTTCAAGGGCAAACTGCCCCAGGGCGACGACGACATCTGGCGACTGGTTGCGTACATCACGTCAGCGGCGGCCGACTAGAGGCATCCATTGAACGATGTGCCGCGTTATTCTCAACCCTCGACACTAGGGACAACCCGGGCGATGCGCCACGGCCAGGGGTTCAGCGATCTCGAAGACCACCTCGACGACCTTCGCCGCCGGGACATGTACCGCGTCCGCCGCAGCCTCGAAGGTCCCCAAGGCCGGGAGGTGTTGGTCGACGGTCGACCGCTCCTCAACTTCTGCAGCAACGACTACCTGGGGCTCGCGGGCGATTCGCGGATCGCCGCAGCCTTCAAGCGCGGCATCGACCGATGGGGTACGGGTGCGGGCGCATCGCACCTCATCTGCGGCCACACCGCCGCTCACGAAGAGCTCGAAGAGGCGCTCGCCGAGTTCACCGGCCGCCCCCGGGCGCTGCTCTACGGCAGCGGCTACGCGGCCAATGTCGGCGTCATCAACGCGTTGCTGAGCGTCGGCGACTTCGTGTTCGAGGACCGCCTCAACCACGCGTCCCTGCTCGACGGCGGCTGGATCAGTCGGGCGACGTTTGCCTGGTTCCAGCATCGCGACACGGCGGACCTCGACGCCAAGCTTGCCGCGGTCCGAGACCAGCCGACCCGCAAGCTCGTCGTGAGCGACGGCACCTTCAGCATGGACGGGGATCCCTGTCGTCTCGACGAACTCGTTGCGCTTGCGAAGCACCACGGCACCTGGACGATGATCGACGACGCCCACGGCATGGGCGTGCACGGCGAGAACGGCGTCGGCCTGGTCGATCCACAACGCTACTCGATCGCCGACGTGCCGGTGCTGGTCGGCACGTTGGGCAAGGCCTTCGGCACCGCCGGCGCCTTCGTCGCCGGCGGGGAATCCCTCGTCGAGACGCTGATACAACGCTCGCGAAACTATGTATTCACCACGGCGATGCCGAGCGCGCTGGCGGTCGCGACCCTCGAGAGCCTCGCCATCGCCAAGGCGGACCCCGGGCGGCGCGAACACCTCGCGGCCCTGATCGCGCGGTTCCGAAACGGTACGCGCGAGCTAGGGCTGAAGCTCATGGCATCGACATCGCCCATCCAGCCCGTGGTGGTAGGCGATCCGGCCCGCGCACTCGCCCTCAGTCGTGCCCTGGAGGAACGCGGTTTTCTGATCGGCGCCATTCGCCCGCCCACGGTTCCCCACGGCACATCGAGGCTGCGCATCACGCTGACTGCGGCGCACCAAAGCTCGGACGTCGATCGACTCCTCGAGTCGCTGAATGAACTCTCGGTTTGCGCGTCGCCGGAAGGCTCCCGGTCCTAGAAGCTGATGCGGCGGGCGCCCTACTTCGTCACCGGCACGGACACGGAGATCGGCAAGACGTTCATTGCCGCCGCGCTGCTCGAACTCGCCCGTGACCGCGGCCTGCGCTGTGCCGCCCTCAAGCCCGTGGCGGCGGGCTGTGCAGTCGTCGACGGCGAACTCGTCAACGACGATGCGCTGCAACTGATCGCGGCAAGCGGTACCGATCTCGACTATCGGACTGTCAACCCCATCGCCTTGGAACCCGCAATTGCACCGCACATCGCCGCCGCGCAGGCCGGGATCGAGCTCAATGCCGCCGAGCTCTCCCGAGACTGCCTCGACGCCCTTGCCGGAGAAGTCGACTTTGCCATCATCGAGGGCGCGGGCGGCTGGTTCGTGCCGCTCAACGCCACCGAAACCCTGGCGGACGTCTGCCTCGGGATCGGCGCGCGACCGATTCTCGCCGTCGGCATGAAACTCGGCTGCCTCAACCACGCGCTCCTGACCGCCCGCGCCATCGCCGAAGCCGGGGGCGAGCTTGCCGGCTGGGTAGCGAATTGCCCCACACCGGAGATGGCAGTCTTCGAGGAGAACGTGGCGACGCTTCGGGAACGCCTGATGGCACCCTGCCTCGGGGGTGTCCCGTATCTGGGCAGCGACGCGACGTACCGCCACGCCGCGCCATACCTCGACCTCGATCCCCTTCTGCGATGAATGACCCGCTCCCATTCGACCGCGAACACATCTGGCATCCCTACACGTCGATGGTCGAGCCCCTGCCCGTCTACCCGGTCGCGTCCGCCGATGGCGTACGCATACGTCTCGCCGACGGGCGCGAGTTGATCGACGGCATGTCGTCCTGGTGGTGCGCGATCCACGGCTACAACCATCCCGAGTTGAACGCCGCCGTTCGCGCCCAACTCGACAGCGCGGCCCACGTCATGTTCGGCGGCCTGACGCACGACCCCGCCATCGAACTCGGGCACACACTGATCGAACTCACGCCCCGGGGACTGCAGCACGTCTTCTTCTGCGACTCCGGGTCCGTCGCGGTCGAGGTCGCCATCAAGATGGCGATCCAGTACTGGGGCGCCGTGGGCAGGCCGGAGAAGCACCGGCTGGCCACGATCCGCGGCGGCTACCACGGCGACACGTTCGGCGCGATGGGAGTGTGCGATCCGGTCACCGGGATGCACGAACGGTTCAGCCGCGTATTGCCGGCGCATCTGTTCGCCGACCGGCCCCGCACGCGACCGGGCGAAAGCCTGCATCCCGACGACGTTGCCGGCATCGGGCGCCTGCTCGAGGAACGCCACCGTGAAGTCGCAGCGGTCATCCTCGAACCCGTCGTTCAGGGGGCGGGCGGCATGTGGTTCTACGCGCCCGAGTACCTGACTCACGTCAAGGCGCTGTGCGAACGGTTCGACGTCCTGCTGATTTTCGACGAGATCGCCACGGGGTTCGGCCGCACCGGCAGGCTGTTCGCCCTCGAGCATGCGGGCGTCCAACCGGACATTCTCTGTCTGGGCAAAGCGCTTACGGGCGGCTATCTGAGTCTTGCCGCGACGTTGACCACCGCCCGGATAGCACGCGGCATCTCGGCCGACGGGGGTGTCCTGATGCACGGGCCGACCTTCATGGCCAACCCGTTGGCATGCGCGGTCGCCAAGCGCAGCATCGAATTGCTGTTTGAGAGCGACTGGCAGGAACGCGTCGCGGCAATCGAGAAGCAACTTGCCGACGAACTGGCACCCTATGCCGGTCGTCCGGAAGTACGGGACGTTCGCGCTCTCGGTGCCATCGGCGTCGTGCAGACCCGGGCACCTGTCGATGTCGCGGCCGTGCAACGCATTTTCGTCGATGCCGGGGTCTGGATTCGTCCGTTCAACGATCTGATCTACCTCATGCCGCCCTACGTGATTGATCCCGACGACCTCGATCGATTGACCCGGGCCATCGGTCTCGGCTTGGATGCCATGTGCTAGCATCCTGCGGATAGCAACGCTTCGGAGTTCGGCGTGGGACGCATCATCGTCAAAGCAAGCATCGAGAACGGTGCCGACGCAAGTTCCAAGATCGTCTGCGATGCCCTGGTCGACACCGGGGCTGCGTACCTGACACTGCCGAACGCGTGGCGAAGCCAACTCGGCGAACTGACGACGTTCGATACCGTGGAGGTCGAAACCGCCGACCAATCGGTCGTTGCGGGGGATATCTGTGGCCCGGTCGTGCTGCGTTTCGGGCGTTTCCGACCGGTCTCCGCAGAAGCGTTGTTCATCGAGATGGAACCCGTCGATGGCCGCTACGAAGCGCTGATCGGCTACATTCCGCTGGAACAGGCGCAGGCGGTGGTCGACCTCTCGGGGCACCGTTTGGCCAAGGTCGACCACGTGGACCTGAAACGGGGGACGATCTGAAGCGGTGTTACGATCAACGGTGAGCCGCTTGGATAGCGACACCTGTGTTCGAACCCTTGCAATTCCGTCCCGATGTCGAAGCCCGCGTACGCTGGGTCGAGGAGACCGATCCAGCGGAAATCGTCGAGCAGACCTATCGTGAACTCGCTAGCGGGACGACCCCAACCGAACTGCTGTCCGCCAGCACGCTGGCCGTGGTTCGTTCCACGGAACTGCCTCCCCAGCATCATGGCGGCCCGCTGCACCCGGTCTGCGGCGTCCATGCGGTCCATCACGTATCGGAGCGGCTGGGCACCGTACCGTTGGCTGCACATGGCCGCTGCGGCCAAGTCGGCCGCGATCATCCACCTCGGCAGGGAGCACCGCATCTACGAACAGGCGAAGGGACTCCTCGCGGCCTGAGCACTCGCCCTTCAGTTCAGGTCGGCGATAACCGGGGCATGGTCCGACGCCGTCATGCCTTCCTGCTTGCGGCGGTATTCCCGGTCGACGGTGACTTCGCGCACGCGTTGCACCACCGGCGCCGTGCCCAGCAGCATGTCGATTCGCAACCCCATGCCGCGGTGGAACGCACCCCCTCGATAATCCCACCAGGAGAACACCTGCTCGCCGGGTCGGGTATGACGGAGTAGGTC
>JAPOYW010000153.1 GCA_026706425.1 Gammaproteobacteria bacterium | reverse complement strand
CATATATTTGGGAGCGGGGCCTGTATCGGTTCCGCGGAGTCGAAGGTGGGCAGGACCGGCCGTGAGGAGCGATGCCGTCGAGAGCGAATTGAACGACAAGGCAGGCGATAAAGCAGGAAGGCGGGGAGCGGGACCAGACGCCGAGCCGGCGAGGCGTTTGGCGGCGCTCGTAATGGCTGCGGTTGACGACCGCAAGGGTGTCGACGCCGTGGCGTTGGACGTGTCCAAGCTGACCGAGTTGACCGATACCATGGTGATCGTGACGGGAACGTCGAATCGCCATGTCAAGGCGATTGTCGACAACATCCTACTGGCCGCGAAACGCAGCAGCGCCGAAGTCCTGGGCACGGAAGGTCGTGAACACCACGACTGGGTCCTGATCGATCTGGCCGACGTCGTTGTCCACGTCATGAGCACGGAGGCACGTCGTTTCTACGACCTGGAACGCCTTTGGGAGCAGCCGGAACGGTTCGGGGAAGTGTCCGCGCCGCGTACGGGCGTGTCCGCCCAAGACGGCTCGTCGAGCCGTTGAAGCAGCCGCATCGCCGATGCACGAACCCCGAACCAAGGCGCAGATCCGATGAGTCGGACGTTTCCCGGTTGGCACGCCGCCAAGGGCATCTTCGACCGCGACCGCGCTCGACAACGGGCGCAACTGAAAGACGTCGACCGCGAGCGCCGCGATTTCGCATCGCGCACCTTGGTGGTGTTCGTCGTCGTCGCCGTGATCTGCTGCGTCCTGACCGCCCGCATGGTGTGGCTCACGGTGTTCAAGCACGACGAGTACCGCACGATCTCGGAGGACAACCGAATCCAGATGTTCGGGGTGCCGCCCCCGCGGGGTCGAATCTACGACCGGGCGGGCAACGTCCTGGCCGACAACGTGCCCGTGTTCTCGATCTTCGTCATCCCGGAGCTGACCGACGACGTGGATGCCACGCTGTCGGAGATCGCGGCGTTGGTCGAGCTGTCCGACGATGAGATCGAGGCGTTCCACACCTTGGCGAGCGAGAGCTTCCCGCACTCGCCCATCCGGGTCAAACCGCAGATATCTCCCGAGGAGCGCGCCGTTGTCGAGGTCAACCGTCACCGCCTGAGCGGTGTCCTGGTGCAACCGGACACCGTTCGACACTATCCCTACGGCGAGGTAATGGCTCACGCCGTCGGGTCCGTCCGGCGCAAGACCGCGGAGGACATCCGGCGGCTGGACCGGCGTCGCTACAGCCGCACCCAGTTCGTCGGGAAACGCGGCGTGGAAGCCTTCTACGAGCACTCGCTGCACGGCGAACCGGGCTCGCGACAGGTAGAGGTCGACGCCCACGGGCGGGAGCAACGCGAACTGGCCCGGAATCCGCCGGTCCCGGGCCGAAACCTCACCTTGCACCTTGACGCGTCGCTGCAGGTCGCGGCTGCCGAGGCCCTCGGCGAACGGCGCGGGGCGGTGGTGGCCATAGATCCGCGTTCAGGCGGAATACTGGCCATGGCAAGCGTGCCCAGCTACGACCCCAACCTGTTCGTCACGGGCATGGATCCAGCGGTCTACAACGAGTTGGCCAACTCGCCGAAGAAGCCGCTGTTCAACCGGGCTACGAACGGCCGGTACGCGCCGGGGTCCACCTTCAAGCCCGTCGTGGCTCTCGCTGCGTTGGCGGCCGGGGTGACGGATTGGGAACGCACCATCGTGGACAGCGATGGGACCTACCGGTTGCCAAACGGCAGCAGAGAGTATCGGGATTGGACTTGGACCAAGGACAACGGGGGTGGCCAGGGGGTGATCGACCTGCACCGTGCCATCTACCGCTCCTCGAACATCTATTTCTTCGAGCTGGGTAACCGGTTGCCGGTGGATGTGGTGCCGCGCTTCGCGGAGCAGTTCGGCTACGGCCACGTCTCATCCATCGATGTTGCGGGCGCGTCTCCGGGCCTGTTGCCCGACAGCGAGTGGAAAACGGGCGCACGGGGCGAGGGCTGGTACCCCGGCGACAACCTGAACCTGGTGGTTGGCCAGGGTGATCTCTTGGCTACGCCGCTGCAACTGGCAACGGTCGTCGCCATCATCGCGAACCGGGGACGCGTCGTGCGGCCGCGGATGTTGCTGGACAGCGACGAAAGCCTGGCCGAGTTCGAGGAAAACGAGGAACAGAGCGCAGTCACCGGTCCCACTCCGGATGACTGGCGCAGAATGGTTGCAGCCATGGAAGCCGTCGTCCATCGGGGCAACCAGGGCTACCTGCAGAACGGGACCGCATGGGCGTACATCGGCCAGGATATCGCCTACCGAATGGCTGGCAAGTCCGGGACGGCCCAGGTGGTGGGAATCGCCCAGGGCGAGGAATACAACGAGGAGGAACTCGACGAGTACAGCCGCAAGCACGCGTGGTTCACGGCCTTCGCCCCGGTGGACGATCCCCGGATCGCCGTCTGCGTGCTCGTGGAGAATGGCGGCAGCGGTAGCTCCGTGGCGGGGCCGGTGGCGCGAGAGGTCATCGACCACTACGTGCTGCCGAGTCTGGCCGCGGCGCCTTCTAGGTCCACGGCGCTCGCGAGTGAATCGGGTCGGGCGCTAGCGGCCCCACCCCGCCCTGGGGACTGATGGCGACAATGCGTCATCGAACTGCCACGGGTGGATGCCCTTTGCCGCAGACGATGTGAAGTAGGGAGCTGAATTGCCTTCGGACTACGCACGCACGCTCCCCCTGGGCGACGCTTCGGGTCGCGCGCTGGTACGACTGCATCTCGATCCCTGGCTGCTGCTTGGACTCGGTGCGATCGTTGCCTTCGGCCTGCTGGTGCTCTACAGCGCATCGCACCGGGATCTCGAGACGCTGGCCAACCAGGCGTTGCGCATCGGCGCTGCTTTCGCGGTGATGTTCGTCGCGGCGCAGCTGAATCCCCGGATCTACCTGCGCTGGGCGCCGGCGCTCTACATTCTGGGTATCGTGCTTTTGATTGCGGTGTTGCTGTTCGGCACCACGGTGAAGGGTTCCCAACGCTGGCTGGACTTGCCCGGCCTGCCGAGCTTCCAGCCCTCGGAGTTGATGAAGCTGGCGGTCCCGCTTGCGATTGCGTGGTACTTTCACGCCCGGTCGCTGCCCCCGCGTATCCGGCATGTTCTGGCGGCGTTGGCGCTGTGCGCCTTGCCGACCGCCCTGATCGTCCCGCAACCGGACCTGGGTACCGGGCTGATGGTCGCGGCAGGGGGTGTCGCGGTCATCCTCATGTCGGGGATCCGGTGGCGTGTCGTCGGTGCCCTGACATCGCTGGTTGTACTGGCATCGCCGGCGCTTTGGTTCGTCATGACCGCTTATCAGAAGGAGCGGGTGCTGACGTTTCTCGATCCGGGGCGGCAACCCCAGGACGCGGGTTGGAACATCACCCAGTCCAAGGCCGCGATCGGTTCAGGAGGGTTCTCCGGCAAGGATCTCTTCAATGGCACCCAGAGCCAACTCGATTTCCTGCCCGAGAGCCAGACGGACTTCATCATTGCCGTGATCGGCGAAGAACTCGGATTGGTGGGAATCACGCTGCTCCTGGTTCTCTACCTGCTCGTGGTGGCGCGGGCGTTGCTGATGGCAACCGAGGCCCGGGACACCTTCGGCCGACTGGCTGCGGGCGGTCTGACCCTGGTGTTCTTCGCCTACGTATTCGTCAATGTCGGCATGGTGTCGGGACTTCTGCCCGTGGTCGGCGTGCCCCTGCCCCTGGTGAGCTATGGCGGCACGTCCGCGGTCACGCTGCTGCTCGGTTTCGGCATCGTCATGTCCATCTATGGGCACGCTACCCGCTAGCGCGTCTCGCGAGTACCCGAGCGCGGCTCGTGGGTACACGAGCCGTCCAAGAGCGACCCTGAGCGCTTTGCCAAATGCAACCTGCGTATAAACATCAAGGGCGCTCAAGGAGTCTAGTGTGCCGGCGTTTGCCGTCACAACGACGGCTTCCGTTCGAGTAGACTAGGGGGAAGCACTGGTTAAGGAGGACCTATAGGTGCTACCGGTCATGGACCCGTCCGTAACCCGCCCCTTGGCTTCCCTTGCGATCCTCGTCGCGGTTCTCGTACTCCCCGCCGAGCGGGGGTGGAGCGACTACTCGACCCGGGCGGAAGTGGTTGACTACATCAACGGGCTCGTGACCGGACACGGCTTCGGCAGGGAGTGGCTCGTCGACGTGTTCGAGGGTGCCGAAAAGAGCGACGACGTTATCCGGAAGATCTCGAAACCTCCGGAAAAGGCGCTGGCCTGGCACGAATACCGGGAGATATTCCTCACGCAACAGCGCATCGATGCGGGGGCGGAGTTCTGCAAGGCCCACACCGACGCCCTCGACGCCGCCAGGCGCCGGTTCGGCGTGGCACCGGAAATGATCACGGCCATCATCGGCGTGGAGACCTTCTACGGACGGTATCTCGGCAGTCACCGCGTCATCGACTCGCTGGCGACCCTGGCGTTCGACTATCCGCCGCGGTCCGCTTTCTTCAAGGGCGAGTTGACGCATTTCCTGCTGCTGGTCCGCGAGGAAGGGAAGAATCCCTTCGAGCCCGTGGGCTCGTACGCGGGGGCGATGGGCTACGGACAGTTCATCTCGTCGAGCTACCGGAACTACGCGGTGGACTTCGACGGTGACGACCTGCGTGACATCTGGACGAACAAGACGGACGCCATCGGCAGCGTCGCGAACTACTTCGCGCGGCACGGTTGGAAGGGCGAGGTGCCGCCGGCCGTCAAGGTCGAGATTCGCGATGTTGGCGTACTGGAGCTCGCCGATGCCGGTCTGGAACTTGCGCATACCGTGGGCGAACTGCGGAAGCGGGGCGCCGTCGTGCCGAACGAGATCGGGGATGGGGAGAAGGCCGCCCTGTTCACGATGGATTTGGCGCAGGGCAAAGAGTACTGGCTGGCCCGGCACGACTTCTACGTGATCACCCGCTACAACCGAAGCGCGCTCTACGCCCTCGCCGTGTTCCAGTTGAGCGAGGCGATCCGGTCTGCCTTCGAGAGCGGGAGTGACGAGTGACGGTCGGACGCCTCCTGTTGGGTCTCGCGAGTGTCGCTGTATTCGTCGGCGGATGCGCGACCGCCCCACCGAAGCCATCTGTCGCGCCGAACCCCGAGGCGGTCGCCGATGCCCCGGCCGTCGTCAAGGATTCGGCACCCGCCGCGCCGCCGCCGGGCCTGGCCATGCTGCCCGATCCTGTCGTGCGGAACGATCCCAAGAGCCGACGCGGCAACAACCCGTACGTGGTCTTCGGCAAGCACTACCAGGTCATGGACACCGCGGCGGGCTACGACCAGGTCGGTGGAGCGTCCTGGTACGGCACCAAGTTCCACGGTCGCACCACGTCGAGCGGGGAACCCTACGACATGTACGAATTGACGGCGGCGCACCGAAGCTTGCCAATACCCACCTATGTACGCGTCACCAACCTGCAGAACGGCAGGAGCTCGATCGTCCGGGTCAACGACCGCGGACCCTTTCATCCGAACCGCATCATCGATCTCTCGTTTGCCGCAGCCGTGAAGCTCGGATTCGAGCGAACCGGTACGGCACGTGTTCGAGTGGAGTCGTTGGCCGCCACGTCCGCGGTTGACGGTGACCGGGCAACGAACAGTGCGCGGTTTTTCGTGGACACGGGAATCTACGCCAATGCTCGAAGTGCCCGGGGTGTGCGCGACGAAATCACTGCCTTGACCGCGAGGAATGCCTTCGTGGTGCGCTTGGAGGACACCTTCGCCGTGCGGATCGGGCCGCTCTCGACATTCGAAGCCGCGGAGCGTCTGCAGTCGTTGCTGGTCTTCGCGGATCGACCGCGGCCGGTCATTCTTACCGACCGGGAATCCCCGGCGGGGTACCGGGGCAACTCCCCGGTTGCCCGTTCGTCCCAGGCAACGCCGTGAACCCGCTCGGTGCGTGCCAGTCGAAATCAGCTAGCCGGGAACCGCGAGTATAGGAGCAAGCCATGAGTTCAACCGAAGTCGGTTTGGTCGGACCGGGGGCTGCGGCACACGGTGAATGCAAAGGCGCGTTGTCGCCGACGCGGCGTCGTTCGACGCGGCCGGACCGGTTTGGGGGCGCGGCCAATGTGCGCAGTCGCCGAATGGTAGCAGCCGCCGTGATCGTCTCGGTGGCCGCGGCCGTTCAAGGCGCACCGAACATCGTGCCGGATCCACCCTCGATTTCGGCCAAGAGCTATATCCTCATGGACGGTCAGACGCGAACGATACTGGCCGAGCGCGACAGCGAGCAGCCGTTGCCGCCGGCCAGCCTTACCAAGATCATGACGAGTTTCGTGGCGGCCGCGGAGTTGTCGGCCGGACGCATTGCCCTCGACGACCAAGTGCCCATCAGCGTCAAGGCGTGGCGCACAAGCGGTTCCAAGATGTTCGTCCGCGAGGGTACGGAGGTGGCGCTCGGCGACCTGCTGCGCGGCATCGTCGTCGTCTCCGGCAACGACGCAAGCGTTGCGGTCGCGGAATACATAGCCGGTGCCGAAGACGCGTTCGCGGACATGATGAATCTGCATGCGAAGGATCTCGGGATGACCGGGACGCGATTCGTGAACTCGTCGGGACTGCCCGACGACGGCCACTACTCGTCCGCCAAGGACATGGCCATCCTGTCCGCCGCGCTCATCGAACGGTTTCCGGATCACTATCGCATGTATTCGGAGAGGTCGTTCCAGTTCGGCGAGATCGAGCGTCCGCAGCTCAACCGCAACCGCCTGCTGTGGCGCGACAAGTCGGTTGACGGTGTCAAGACGGGTATGACCGAGGCGGCTGGTTTCTGCCTGGTTGCTTCAGCCCTCCGCGAAGGAACGCGTCTGATCGCCGCCGTCATGGGGGCCGACAACGACGAGGATCGACTCCGCGACACGCAGAAGCTTCTCGCTTACGGTTTTCGCTACTTCGAGACCCATGATCTCTACAGCGCCGGCGAGCCGCTCGCCACGCCGCGGGTGTGGTACGGGACGGTGGACGAAGTGGCCGTGGGAATCGACGAAACGATTCGCATCACCGTACCGCGAGGCCGTTACGACGATCTCAACGCCGTTCTCGACATCCCGGATGACATCGAAGCGCCCATCGCCGCGGGCGATTCGCTGGGCGTCGTTCGCGTCACCCTCGATGACGAGATCCTGGCCGAGCGGAGTCTGCTTGCCCAGACGGCAGTTGCCGAGGTCGGATTCTTCTCGCGTCGGGGCGACGACCTGGAGCGCTTCTTCGGCGGCCTGTTCGGTGACTCGGACGATGCCGACGAGTCTGTTGCCGACCCGTGACGCGTCTCGTTGTCAGGAATCTCGGGCGCGATACCGTCTACGAGGACGTGTTCCGGGCGATGCGCACGTTCACCGATGCCCGGGACGAAGCCACGGCGGACGAACTGTGGCTCACCGAGCACGCACCGGTGTTCACCCAGGGGCAGGCGGGACGGGCCGAGTACCTGCTTGCGCCCGGTGACATACCGGTCGTTCAGAGCGACCGCGGCGGCCAGGTGACCTATCACGGCCCCGGCCAGATCGTGGGCTACCTGATGTTCGACCTCAAACGGCTGGGCCTGAGCGTGCGTACCCTGGTTCGCCACATCGAAGCCAGCATCGTCGCGCTGCTCGTCGACTACGGCATCGCGGCGGCGCCCCGGCCCGACGCGCCGGGCGTGTACGTGGGCCGGGACAAGATCGCCGCGTTGGGCCTGCGCGTACGCCGCGGGTACAGCTACCACGGCTTGAGCCTGAACGTCGATATGGACCTGACGCCATACGCCCGGATCGTGCCCTGCGGTCTGACGGGGACCGGCGTGACGACCATGGCCGTGCTGACCGGTGGCTCAACCGTGGCGGAAGTGACACCCCGGTTGGTCGACAAGCTGGTGGCGCGATACGGCTTCGACGAGGTGGTCGATGTCCACGGGCCGCCTACGGCAGGCGTCTGACCTCCACCGGCCGAGACTGCGACCGATGCGACCAAACATTGTTTTTGCCTTTGCGGACGATTGGGGCCGGTACGCCCACGCCTACGCCCGGCATGAAGGCCGCGGTTCGCTGAACGAACTGATCGACACCCCGAACTTCGACCGGATCGCCTCGGAGGGTGCGCTGTTCCTGAACGCCTTGGTTCCCGCGCCGTCCTGCACACCCTGCCGGAGTTCGATCCTGGCCGGCCAGTACTTCTGGCAGACGGGTCTCGGCGCGATCCTGCAGGGCGCGGTTTGGGACGAGACCATTCCCACGTTTCCCCTCGAGTTGGAGAAGGGCGGCTGTTTCGTCGGCTACCAGTACAAGGTCTGGAGCCCGGGAAAGACCCTCAATGCGCCGATCGGCGGCGCCCGGACGCGCTACGAGCCGGCCGGCCGGAACTTCAACCAGTTCTCCCATTGGGTCACGGCCAACGCCGCCTCGCTCGGCATCGATGGCGCCAAGCAGGTGCTCTACGACGAGACCCGGGAGAACTTCCGCGCATTCCTGGCGGCTCGGGGAGATGATCGGCCGTTCTGCTACTGGTGGGGGCCGACCAATACCCATCGCACCTGGGAACGCGGATCCGGAAAGGCGTTGTGGGGGATCGATCCGGACGCCCTCGAGGGCCGTTTGCCGGGCTTCCTGCCGGATGTGCACGAAATCCGCGAAGACGCCGCCGACTACCTCGGCGAGTGCCAGGCGGTCGACAAGGGTTTGGGCATCCTGCGCGACGAGCTACTCGCCGTCGGCGAATGGGACAACACCCTCCTCGTGGTGAGCGGCGATCACGGCATCCCCGGCATGCCGCGCGCCAAGTGCAACCTGTACGACATCGGCTGCGAAGTCGCCCTGGCGGTGCGCTGGCCCGAGCGGGTTCGCGCTGGCCGTGTCGTCGACGATTTCGTGAACCTGATGGACTTGGGGCCGACCTTTTGCGACGCCGGCGGCATCGACATCCCCGACACCATGACCGGCAAGAGTCTCGTGCCGATCCTCGAAGCCCCGGACAGCGGCCAGGTCGATGCCGGGCGCGGTCACGTCGTCACGGGGCGGGAGCGCCATGTCGGGTTTGCCCGGGAAGGCCACCTGCCGTATCCGCAACGATCGTTGCGGACCCGGGACTTCATCTACATCGTGAACTTCGAGCCCGACCGCTGGCCGATGGGCGATCCCAGGGGGCTCGACGACCCTCGGGCGCCGGCACCCGACTACCAGACGCTGGCCTCGAACACCTTCGCAGCGTACCCGGATTTGGACGCCAGCCCGACGAAGGCGTGGATGATCCATCACCGCGAGGAACTCGACGTCGAACCGCTATACGACCTGGCCTTCGGGAAGCGGCCGAGGGAGGAACTCTACGACCTCAACGAGGATCCGCACTACATGAACAACGTGGCCGACGATCCCAGGTACGCCAATGTGCGGGGTCAAATGGAGGCGCGTCTGCTCGCGATCCTCGAGGAGCAGGACGACCCGAGGTTGATGGAGCAGCCGTGTCGGTACGAACTCGAACCCTACGCCGGGCCACCCGAACGCTGATTTGGCGAAGGGGAGGCGACGCGCAATCGCCATTGCAACGCGGGGTTCTAGGCAAAGGCCGCGTGAAGGGTCGCCAACCCTCTTTTCTTCGATACCTGATCGGCTCTGCGGGCACTCCGAACGGAGACCGCGTAGAACTACGTATCAACTCCTGAAATGTGCAATGCAATCATGAGTTTAACGCGGGTTAAACGAATTGAGCTACTCCCGGCGCTCGGCCAGCAAGCCGTCGCGTCCGGGGTTTGTTGAACTCAGCTAGGAGGGGAGCAACAATGGGACTCAAACATCTACAGGGAGCCGCGTGGGCGGCCTGCCTTGCTGCCGGGCTGGCCGTGTTGGATGCCGGGGCGCAGGAGGGCGGGCCGCCGGGGTCGGAACCACCGGGCGAGATGGAAGGCAAGGTCGAAACAATCATCGTGATAGGGGACGTAGTTAGGTGCCACGACGGCACTTTGGTCGGCGACATCTCGGCATGTCCGGCTTACGTGTCGTTCCCGAACAGATTCTTCACCGCGTATGGGGACGAAGTCAGCAAGATAATCAGGAACTTCCACAGCGCCGCGCAGACGTGCGGCAGGACGCCGGACGCGAACTGCGTATGCGCAACTGGGAAGGTCAAGGTGTACGACGACAACGACGACTCCTTCCACTGCAAGAACGACCCGCCGACCAGCTGCCCCAACTGGGACGACAAGTTCAACTGGGAACCGAGAGTGTGGAAGTGCGAGGAAAGGGAACTGGACGCCAACGCGCTGGACGCCGTCAACCGGATCAAGGGGTGCTTCGGCAGCGGCAGCACGATCCACAAGTTCTGGAGCAACGTACAGCGTTTCGAGTACGGGACGGACTGCCCTGGCGATGCGCTCGCGTGCGTCATCTCCTGCAGCAACGGCGGGGCCAACAACGTCATCCAGTTCGACAAAGCGGAACTCGCCAAGGCGAGACTCGACAACAGCGGTCAACCCATCGACGCCACCGTGTGGCAGTGGCTCAATGAGGCGACGAACCACGAGTTCCGCCACGTGTCCCACAACGTAAGGTTCGGCTGTGGTCCGTGGAACAACCCGGCCTTCTGGTCGAATGTCCCAGTGTCCATTCCGAGAAGCGCACTTGGGGAGGAAATCTACACCGGAATCGAGGCGGTCAAGGAATACGAAGCCGAGCTCGGCGTCAAGTCTCCGTATCATGACCAGTACAAGCCGGCCAACGACAAGCAGCTTCCGTACTGCCGACTATGGTGAAGGTGCTCCTGACCGTCTCGCTCCTGCTGGCCGCCGCGTTGGCGTGGGCGGCGTGGTGGATCTGGACAGATGATGGCCGCGCCGCGCCGCCACAGCCGTCTCCGCCGCCCGCCGCCGCGCCGCCACAGCCGTCTCCGCCGCCCGCCGCCGCGCCGCCACAGCCGCCCCCCGCTTCTCCCCGGGAGCTGGCGGAGGCGGAGGCCGAGCGGCTCTGTCCCTGGCCGCCCGACCAGCTTTCGTGGCAGGTGCTCGATGCGCCGTGCCGGGAGGCCATGGACTCGTTCACGATGTCCGACTCGTGGCGGCGCGTGCTCGACGATCCCGACCCGCTGGGGACGCGCCGCGCCGTGGTCGACGCGCTGGAGAACCCCGAGTGCCGGGTGCCGCCGGGGGAGGCGCGTCCCGACCTGCGCGAGACCTGCGCGGCGTCGGCGATGGTCCAGCTCGCGCATCTGCAGGCTCGGTGCGCCCTCCCCAAAGACTCGGACGTGGACGACGCACTTGATATAGTTCGAGCCTTATACGAAACCTCGGACTTGGCGGAGTACCACGGTCGGGCAAGGGAACAAAACCACCGCGCCGCCCTGGCGTACTGGAGGGCCTACCGGTGCCGATCCGTGCCGCCGGCAGCATTGGAGTGGGTCGAGGCGCTGCCCCCCCCGCCGCGCGGCGCCATCATGGGGATCCTTGAGTGGGGGGTGTTTTTCAACGTCGATGAATCCCGCGAGATCACCCAGGCAGGATATCTTCTCGAGGCGGCGCGGCGTTTGGGGTTGGACTTGGCTCCCCACGACGAGCCGGGGCCATCCTGGGCGACCGCGCAGCTGCTGCCACCTGCCGCCGAATAAGCCGCGAGGTAAGGGACTAGCAAGGATTTGGGGACTAGCAAGGATTTTGGGGACACACGCGATTACGATCCCAAGCGACTGTAGGACATCTGCCCCAATCGACCGAAAACGGCATGCACGCGTGGGATCCTCGGACCCACACGATTCCGTTCCAACGTCTGTAGGAGATTCCCCTAGGTCGACATCGAAATGCACAGACCGCATGCCCAGCAGCCCGAGGCTGCCGACGCGTTGCCATCTGAGGAATGTGAGGTCGAGGACGGACACAGGTGCGGGTGTAGCGCGTCAATCAGGATGAGAAGTCCGCGACAATCAGGATGAGAGGAAGTCCAGGGGAGTCCGGGACACACGAATCCGTTCCCACGCGCCGTAGGAAATCTGCGCAAGGTGATATCGGAATGGCTTGCCCGTGCCGTCGAGTGCGGGGCTGCCGAGGCCGGCGTCCCGAAGTGTGCCGTCGTGGACGGGACAGGTGTGGGTCTTGGGGGTCGGACCGGTGGATCGGGAAAGGCGTCGGTCGAAGAGGGGTGACCCTGCCGCGCCCTGGCGTCAGGCGGGCAGGGGGGTCTCCCGAAGCTGCAGGGTTCGGCCGGCGATCCATTGGCGCAGCGCGGACTCGCTGCCGTAGGCGCGTTGCCGCTTTTGGAGCGCCTTGGTCCGCGCCAGCCACCGCCCGAGCCCGTCCGGGGTGTTGCCGGAGGGTGCGTTCTCCGCCCCGGCCATGGCGCGGACGAGTTCGATGTACTGCGCCAACGTGACGTGGGGACGCGGCAGCTTGGATGACCGCCCGCGCCGTTTCCCGGGATCCGCGTCGGGCGCGGGAGACGTCCCGGGGGGCTTCGCATTGGCACCGTCGGTCTCCGCATCGCGTTCATGTCCCTGGTCTGCCTCCTCGACGTCGCCGTCCGGGCGGCGCTCGTACGTGGCTTCCTGCGGGACGGGCGTCTCCGGTGACTTGGCGACGGACGGTCCTACCACTGCGACCGCGCTTGCCGGCACCTCCGCCGGACGACCGTCGAGGCCGGACAGCACCGGCCGCAGGTAGTCCGCCAGGGCCTCGGCGCTGTTCGTGAGCAGGCGGTCGCAGATGGACGTGTCGCGGATCTCCTCGATGCGCTCCGCCAGCTCCGCCCGCACCGGGTTGAGGTCGACGTACGCCATGGCGGCGACCAGCGCCTCCTCGGTCAGCAGGGCGCCCGAGTAGAAGCGCTGCTCGAAGAAGTGGCCGGTGCGGTCGTCCTCGAGGTTGGCGCGCCGCGCGATGGGTTGCTTGAGGTGCTTCATGAAGTGCGACATCGATCCCAGCGTATGGCGGGCGCGCGCCACGCGTTTCGGGTCGCCGAGCATGAGTTCGCGGCGTTCGGGCTTGAGTTCCTCGACGACCGCGCCCTGCTCGGTCGGCGGGAACGCCTCGAACCACCGCCACGCCACGACCTCGTCGCTCCAGTCGCAATGGGCGAGCGGGTCGTGGCGCAGCACCACGTGGAAGTGGTTGCTGAGCACCGTGTAGGCGTAGATGTCGACGGCGAAACAGGGCGCCAGCTGCCTCATGCGCTCGACGAGCCAGGCGCGGCGGTGGGAGTAGTCGCGGCCGTCGTGATCGTCGACACCGCGGGAAGGAGTCCGGGACACACGCGAATCCGTCCTACACCGGGCCAGCGGGAGGGGCACAGGCGACCCGCGCTGGTCCGTCTTGCCGCGGCGGATCCTGATCCGCGCCGTGCCGTCCGGGAGGAACGTGGCGTCGTCGACATTCAGTCCCGAAACCTCGGCCACCCGCAGCAGCGCGTCCGACGC
>JAPOYW010000627.1:4797-13394 GCA_026706425.1 Gammaproteobacteria bacterium | reverse complement strand
GATCGAGCCGGTTTCCCGCCACTGCCGCACCAGCCGCTCCATCTGCTGGCGCGACTGGCCCGTCGCGGCGACCAGGAAGCGCAGCACCACCCCCTTGTCGCGCCTGCCGAGACCCCGGTAGCCGAACCGTTCCAGGATGTCCCGCACGAAGCCGTACGCCTCGTCGCGGCTCTCGGGTTGGAAGTCCACCGCCTCGTTGCCTTCGACGAAGGCGCGAAGCTGCCCCATTGTGCGTAGCCGCGTCTGGATATCCACGATCACCCCCGGATGATGCCAAGGATGATGCCAAGGACACCCGCTTCACCCTCACTTCGCGTTGGAATCGGCCTTGTGCTTCACCCTCACTTCGCGTTGGACAGTACGAGAGCTTGTGAAACGCCTTTGGATTTGAGAGATTCCGGCGCAGAAGGCGTTGTTGGGCTAGATCGCGTGGCAGAACACACAGGAGTGGTTCGATGGGCTTCGCCGGGTAGGTCCTTTCGAAACCTTAGGGCGGGAATCCAACATCTGATGGATGGCCGATGCTTGACATCATCGCCCATACGACACAGGTAGCCCTTGGGCTCTGTTTCGGCTATGCCGCCGTTTCCAAGATCATGGCGTATCGCGGTTTCGAGGCTGGGATCGTACGTTTTGAAGTAGTGCCTAACGCGCTCGTCCGACCCGCCGGCCTGAGCGTGGTTGGGCTGGAGCTGTTGGTGGCGTCTTCGTTCCTCGCCGACCACCTGCGACTCTTCGGTATCGCTGTCGCCACGGCGCTCCTTGTGATCTTCCTGGCCGTGATGGTTTCCGCCCGACGGCGCGGCGTCGTTGAAACTTGCATATGTTTCGGTGCCAACGACGGGGAGTCTGCTCCGCCGAAGACGTTCCTGCGCATTGCGCTTCTCGGCATCGGGGTCGCCATTGTCGGTTTCGACATCCTGCTTGGTGCCGACACGCCCTGGGATTTCTGGTGGGCTACGACCATCGGCGCGGCTTGCGTTCTCGTGGGTTGCGCGACGTTAACCGAAGTGCCGGAGGTCCTCGCAGTCGCCACCCGTAGTACCCATCGCGTTGGTCTTGCGCCACAGCACGGACGAGTGGATTGAGCCGCATGGGGATTCAAGCGACAACTTGCATAATCACGGCGGCACTCGTGGCGTTGGTACTGGTCGACGCCAATGGTGCTACGGCCGGTGATGCCCCGCCGCTGAAAGGGCACGTCTTGGGCGTTGACTCCGCAGACGGTGTCTGGCTGGGGGTCGTCGGCGAGGATCCCGAGTCGGCGTACTGGACTCTTGTCGATGGCGGGTCATTCGAGGTTCCGTTTCCATCGGGGGAGCTAGCTACGCTTGTGGCTGTAGCCAAGGATCGGGTACCGCTGGCTGTTCCGGGCGCTTCCGGCCCTGAGAGTGGTCGCATCGAACTGCGTCTGGCGCGGGGTCTGGCGCTGGAGGGCACGGTGCGCTCAGGAGACGACAGGCCGCTGCGGGGGGTGGAGATCAGGATCGCTCCCACCGATGCGGTCGCGCTCGAAGGCTTGGCAAGGGCCGGTTACGCGCTCTCGTTGAACGAGGCGAGGATCGAGGTCGTGTCCACTGGCGACGGTAGCGTCGAGGTCCCGGTGTTCGCTCGGCCGACGTGGGAGACAGACCGCGAAGGGGCGTTCCGCCTCGGCGGATTGGCTCCGGGCTGGTACTTTGTCGAGGCAACCGCCGAGGGGTATGTTCCGGTTCTGTTGAACGACGTTGCGATTAGCGAGGGCTCCGAAAATCGGCTCGAACTCGTTCTCTTCGAGGCGTTCTTCGTTGACGGGCAAGTGGTCGACTGGGAGGGCGTACCGGTCGCCGGGGTCGATGTCCACGCGGACTGGGTGCAGCCCGCAGCGGCACAGCATCGCTATCGGGGCGGACCCGTCCACAACATGCAGCGTCGGCGCATGACGGCGCGAACCGGCGACGACGGCTCGTTCCGGCTTGGACCCATCGAGGAGGGACCGGAGGTCCAGGTGTTCGCGACTTCCCCGGAGCGCGGGTCGACGAGGCACCGGGTACTCGCGCCGTACGATGGGCTGGTCCTCCAACTGCGTCGGCATGTCGTTCGGGGCCGCGTCGTGGATGCGGCGACAGGGGTGCCCGTGGAGATGTTCCAGCTGAACACACACCACTACGGTAGCGCGCATTCGATTCGACACGCCAACGGTCGCTTTGAGGTGCAGGTAGACCCCGCCACGGAGTCGCTCCACATCGAGGCACCGGGGTACTTTCGCTGGTTCACGAGGTTCTTCGCAGGCCGGGGCGGCGAATACGACCTCGGGGAGGTCGCCCTCGAGCGCGAGCGGACGATCACCGGTCGTGTACGCAACGCCCGGACCCGCGAGCCGATCGCGGGGGCCCTAGTGCGCCGTGCTTGGCGGCACTACGGCGACGCATTGGTACGGCGGTTTACGCATAACCGTTTCGGCGGTTCCCGCAGCGCGGAAACGCACACGGACGGCAGGTTCGCGCTTGGCTTCTTGCCGAGGGGCGCGGACCGCCTCGAGGTGCGCGGCAGGGCGAACGGCCGTGCGTTCGTTAGGGTCGTCGACCTACCGCCGGACGTCTCGCACCTCGATATCGAGCTGGCCTTCGATTGCGGGATCGCGGGAACACTTGCCCTCCCCGACGGGACGCCGGCTAAGGGGACCGTTCGTCTCACGCTCCCGGGGGGCGAACAGTGGGGCCAGAAGGTTGGCGACGACGGTGCGTTCCGCTGGGAGGGTCTGGGCAACGGCGAGTACCGGCTTGCGGCGGATTCGGACGAGGGGGTGGTCGAGATCCGTACGGTTGTGGTGGGCGACGGCGAAACAGTGGAGGATCTCCGGCTCGTCGTTCAGCCGGGCGGCGGGATGGCGGGGGCGGTCATCGGCCTTCTTCCCGGCGAGGTGATGATGGTGGCGGTTCGCGACCGGAACGGGCGGACCGTTCTCAGCAGGCAACTGGCGAACGGGCCTTACGCCGTGCGGGGGGTTCCGGACGGGGCCACCGTCACCGCCCGGACGACATACCGACGCGTGCTCGTGCGGGAGGTCCAGCTGGATCAAGAGGGCGAAGCCCGCGTCGATCTGGATTTTTCGGGTGGGTCGCGTGTTGCGGGAATCGTCCGGGCCGGCGGGCGCCCCTTGGGAGGCGTCAACCTCGCGGTGGTGCCGGAGGATCTGTCGCGGCCGGTCGTTTACGCCACGACAGACGAGTTAGGAGGCTACGCTGCTGAGGGCATTTCGGATGGCCTCCACTCCGTCCAGACGCAGACGAGCCACTCGTTCGATGTCCATGTGGAGCAACGCACAACGCTGAACATCGAGCTTCCTCAGAACTCGCTGGCGGGAACCGTGCGGGATGGTCGAACAGGCCGTCCCGTCGCTGGTGGTTGGGTGCGGCTGGTAAGCGCCGACGCGACTGCCGGGTCGCGCCACGCCGCGCTTCGCGCCCGGGTTGCCTCGGACGGAGGATTCCGTTTCGAAGGCTTGGCCGAGGGCGTGTACGTTGTCCACGTCTCGCATGCGGGCTTCGGCGGAGTTTCGCAGCGCGTCAACGTTGCGGGGCCCGAGATGGTCGAGTTCCTCTTGGAGTCTGCTGACGGAGGATGAGGGATGTCGGAATTGAGGACAAACGGCGAGACAACAACACTTGCCTCTATTGCGGCGCTGGCACCGCCACCACACGCTTCGTGCAAGCGGTCCCGAACACCTCCGGGTACTGTTCCGGGTAGTCGCTCTGGCACTCGGCTATTGCCGCCTTGGCGCGGTTGACGACGTAGCCGTGCACGAGGCGTGACTCCTCTTCGCTCAAGATTTCCTTGAAGCCCGGCATGCCGACGGTTTCGTAGGCGCCTTCGCGGACGATCACGTTCCAGCGGGAGTGGGCGGCGGCGGGCAGGTATTTCAGGTCGGGCACGGAGCTTCCCGAATGGACGTTGGAGCCGTGGCAGGACGAACACCAGGTGTGGTAGAGCATCTCGCCTTGGGCGAGTTCGGCTTCGCCGAGTTCGATCTCGGGCGGTTCGGGGATGTTCACGTACGTGACATCGGGTTCCGGCAACTGGGCTTCGCCGCCAAGCTTGAATGCCAGCAGGCGTCCCTCGGAGAGGACGTTGCCCCTGTGCCGCGGTGCGCCCGTGAATAGCGTGAACGATCCGCCCCAACCCGCGATGACCGCGACGTACTGCTCGCCGTCAATGGCGTAGGTGACCGGGGCGGCGACGATTCCCGTGTACACGGGCGTTTCCCACTTGAGTTCACCGGTGTCGGCGGCATAGGCCGCGAAATAGCCATCGGATCGTCCCTGGAAAACCAGGTTCCCAGCAGTGGTCAGCACGCCGCCGTTCCACGTGCTCGGATGCTGCACGCGCCAGGCTTCCTTCTGCGCGACGGGATCCCAGGCCGCGAGGTGGCCCTTCATGGAGTCGAACATGGCGGCGCGCGCCTCCACGGTCCGGGGCGGCAGCAGGGGGGTCATGTCGATGCCGGAGTTGAAGGCGCCGGGCAGGTATTCGAAGTCGGGCTTCTTGGCGTAGGGGAAGGCCATCTCGATGGCGGGGATGTAGACATAGCCGGTGGCGGGGTTGTAGGCCATCGGATGCCAATTGTGGCCGCCGTGTGCGGACGGAAAGACCAAGGCCGTACCTTCAGGATGGCGTGCTTCGGGGATCTCGACCGGACGGCCGGTCTCGTAGTCGATGTGGGTAGCCCAGTTGACGGGCACGTAGGGCTCGGCGGAGATGAACTCGCCGTTGGTCCGGTCGAGCACGTAGAAGAACCCGTTCTTGGGTGCCTGCATGATTACCTTGCGCGTGCTACCGGCGACTTCGAGGTCGGCAAGTATCATTTGTTGGGTCGCGGTGTAATCCCAAGTCTCTCCAGGTGTCGTCTGGTAATACCAAGCTAGCTTCCCGTCGTCGGCATTCAGGGCGACGATGGAAGCGAGGAACAGGTTGTCGCCGCCGCCGGGACTGCGCAGGTCGCGGTTCCAGGGCGTGCCGTTGCCGACGCCGACGTAGAGCAGGTTGAGTTCGGGGTCGAACGCAAAGGAATCCCAGGCCGTGCCGCCCCCACCGATCTCCCACCAGTTGCCGCCGCTCCAGGTTTCGGCCGCGAGTTCCATGGCTGGGCTCTCGAAGGGCTCCGACGGATCTCCCGGGACGGTCCAGAATCGCCAACGCTCCTCGCCCGTCTCCCAGTCATAGGCTGTGACGTAGCCGCGCACACCGTATTCGCCGCCACCGTTGCCAATCACGACTAGGTCGTTCACCGCCCGCGGGGCGCCGGTGATGGTGTAGGGGCGGTCGGGGTCGATGGTCAGCGTTTCCCAGACCACCTCGCCGGTTCCGGCGTCGAGCGCGACAAGCCGGCCATCGAGCGTGCCGACGAACACCCGGCCCTTCCAAACAGCCACGCCGCGGTTGACGACGTCGCAGCAGGCGAATCTACCCCAGGTCTTGGGCACCTCGGGATCGTATCGCCAGATGAGTTCCCCGGTGCGGCCGTCGTTGGCGTAGACGCGGCTCCAGGTGCCGGTGGTGAAGAGGACGCCGTCCACCACGATGGGCGTTGCTTCGAGACCCCGGGTGTCGCCGGTGTCCCAATACCAGGCCAGACGCAGGTCGGCGACGTTCCCGGCGTCGATGTCGGCGAGCGGACTGTGTCGTTGCTCGTCGTAGGTGCGACCGTGGGCCAGCCAGTTGCCGGGCTCGGTATCGGCCGCCTCGATGCGGTCCGCGGCAACGGACCCGGTAGCCGCGCGGATGGCTTCGGCCCTTGCCGCCGCCTCTTCCTCGGGTGTCTGGCCGCAACCCATGACGCCCGCGACCGCCGCTAGGACTGCCAACCGCCAAATCATTCGTTCTGGTACCCGCACCTTGCCGACCCGAAGCCCGAAAACCGCAGAAGCATACAACCTACCCGTCAATGCCGGTATTCTCGTGGCGTCGGACGCGTCGGACGGACAGGGAACGAGAATCTTGGCGGAACCGCAGCTAGTGGAATCCTCCGCCGACTGGGAACTCGAGCAGCAGGAATGGATCGAGGCCCTGGCCGGCGTTCTCGACGAGCGCGGCAGCGACGATGCCAAGGCTTTGCTTGCGCGCCTGCAGCATGAACTCTCCCAGAAGGGCATCGTGCTCACGGACGCGGCGCTCAACACGCCCTACAAGAACACCATTCCGTTGACCGACCAGCCCCCCTACCCCGGGGACATCGAGCTGGAGAGCCGCATCGAGGACATCCTCCGCTGGAATGCCGCCGCGATGGTCCTGCAGGCCTACGACAGCGGCTCGGGCGTCGGAGGCCACATCGCCACGTATCTGTCGGCGTCGACGATGATGGAAGTGGGCCTGAACCATGTCTTCCGGGCCCGAAGCGACACCTACGGCGGCGACCAGGTCCACTTCCAGGCCCACACCGCGCCGGGCATCTACGCGCGCGCTTTCCTGGAGGGCCGGTTGTCGGAGACGGAACTCAAGAACTTCCGCCGCGAACTGGCGGAAGGCGGCGGCCTGCCATCGTATCCGCATCCGCGCCGCTTACCCGATTTCTGGCAAATGCCCTGCGCCAGCATGGGGTTGTCCACGCCCAGCGCGATCTACCAGGCGCGCTTCGCCAAGTACCTGGAACACCGGGGCTTGAAGGCGGACAACGGCGGCAAGATCTGGGCGTTCATCGGCGATGGCGAGTCTGACGAACCGGAAGTGCTCGGCACCATCGCCATCGCGGCTCGGGAGCAACTCGACAACATCGTCCTCGTGGTGAACTGCAACCTGCAGCGCCTCGATGGCCCGGTGCGCGGCAACGGCAAGATCATCCAGGAGCTGGAGCGAGCGTTCCGGGGCGCCGACTGGCACGTCATCAAGGTGATCTGGGGCAGCGGCTGGGACGTTCTCCTGCAGCGGGACGTCGAAGGCATCCTCCAGGCCCGCATGGAGCAGGCCGTTGACGGCGACTACCAGATGTACACGGTCTCGCCCGGGGACGTCGTGCGCGAGCACTGGGTGGAGAACAACCAGCCGTTGAAGGATCTGATGAGCGCGCTCACGGACGAGGAAATCCGTTCCATCAAGCGGGGCGGGCACGACCACAAGAAGATCTTCGCGGCCTTCAAGGAGGCGGAGGAGGTCACCGGAAAGCCCGTCGTACTGCTTCTGAAAACCGTGAAAGGCTATGGCCTGGGGCCGGAGATCGAAGGCCGCAACACGGTGCACCAGAAGAAATACCTGAACCCGTCGGAACGAGTGGCACTTGCCGAGCGTCTGCGCATCCCGCTCGAAGGCGACGCGATCGAGCGCGCCGAGTTCTACCGCCCGCCGGACTTGAGCGAGGAGGTGCGCTACATGAAGGCCCGCCGGGACGCGTTGGGCGGGCCGATTCCGAAGCGGGAAGTGAGCTGCCCGACCCTGTCACCGCCGCCGCTGGAGTTCTTCCAGGAGATGCTCGCCGGATCTCGCGGTCGTTCGGTCTCGACCACCATGGCCATGGTGCGGATGCTGCAGAAGCTCCTGCGCGAGAAGAGCATCGGCAAATACATCGTGCCGATCGTGCCCGACGAAGCGCGCACGTTCGGCATGGACGGGCTGTTCCCCCAGGCGGGCATCTATTCGCCAGCCGGTCAGCACTACAAGCCCGTGGATGCCGGCACCATCGCGCCGTACCGGGAGGCGGAGGACGGCCAGATTCTCCAGGAGGGCATTTGCGAGACCGGTGCCATCGCGTCGTTCCTGGCCGCCGGGACCGCGTATGCGAACTACGGTCTGCCGATGGTGCCTTTCTACATCTTCTATTCCATATTCGGATTCCAACGCGTCGGCGACATGATCTGGTCCTGCGGCGACATGATGTGCAAGGGCTTCCTGCTCGGCGGCACGTCGGGGCGCACGACGCTGAACGGGGAAGGCGTGCAGCATCAGGACGGGCATTCGCACCTGATGGCGGCCACGGTGCCGAACCTGGTCAGCTACGACCCGGCGTTCGCGTTCGAGCTCGCGGTCATCGTGCGGGACGGCATCCGGCGCATGTACGAAGCGCGGGAAGACGTCTTCTACTACCTGACGCTAACCAACCAGAACTACGTCATGCCGTCCATGCCGGACGGTGCCCAGGACGGCATCGTACGCGGCATGTACGCCCTCGAGCACTCGGCGCGGGCGTCGGTGAACCTGCTCGGCAGCGGCGCCATCATGACCGAAGTGCTGGCGGCGGCTGCGACGTTGCGGGCCATGGGCAAGCGTGTGAACGTCTGGAGCGTGACGAGCTATACCGAACTCGCGCGACAGGGGGTGGCGGCCGAACGGGCGCAGATGCTCGCGGCCGGCGGATCGGATGAACGACCCTACGTGCAGGCGCTGCTCGACGGCGAGAACGGCGTGTTCGTGGCGGCGTCGGACTACATGAAGGCGCTGCCGCTCCTGATCGCGCGGTGGTTCCCGGGTGCCTACACGGTACTCGGCACCGACGGCTACGGCCTGTCGGAGTCCCGGGAAGCGCTGCGCGGCTACTTCGAGGTGTCGAAGGAGTGGATCGTTTTCTCGGCGTTGTCGACGCTCGCGCAGGCCAACAAGGGGACGGTCAAGGACGCGGTGGAATACGACGC
>JAPOYW010000627.1:0-4787 GCA_026706425.1 Gammaproteobacteria bacterium | reverse complement strand
GCGATGGACTACGCCGCCTCGGCGGGTCTGGACCTCGACAAGGCAATACCGGATTGACGGGGTTCTTAACCGCCTTTTCGGTCTAACCGGACATTCGCTTAGAGCAAATCCGTCTAACAGGGGGCTTTCGTTCCGTGTTCAGCAGGTGCTAAATAAACAGCATGTTCGTGCTGCAAAATTAGCAACTGCCCATGGATGACCACGTACACCTGACGCGCCGCGAACGCCAGATCATGGATGTCCTCTACGAACAGGGAGAAGCATCCGTCGGCGAGGTGCGTCGCGCCCTCCCCAATGCGCCGAGCTACTCCGCCGTCCGCGCGCTCATGCGCAAACTGCTCGACAAGGGCCATGCTTCCTACCGCGAAGAAGGCACCCGCTACGTCTACCGGCCGGTGCTGGCGCGCAACCGGGCGCGGCGAAGCGCCCTGCAACGGGTGGTCAACACGTTCTTCGACGGCTCGGCGGCCGACGCGGTGGTGGGTCTTCTCGGCAACGAGCGCAACCTCACCGACGAAGAGCTGGCGCGAATCCGGGCAACCCTCGAGAAGATCAAGACTTCCAAGTCATGACCGACGTCGTGCACATCGACGCCCGCTGGATCGTTCAGCTCGTCCTGTGTTCCGCGCTGTTGAGCGCGTTCGCCTTCGTCGGTTTCCGAAGCAACCCGGTCACCCGTCGCGCCTACACGCTGGTCGCGGGTTTCGTGCTGACCGCCCTGCCTTTCGTGCTTGCCTTGACCAGCGACTGGCACTGGACCGCACCGTTCGAAGTGCTCACGCTCATGTCGCTGGCCGGAAGCGTGCCGATCCCGGTGTGGCTGGTGGCGGTCTGGGTTGTCGGCGCCTTGGTCCTGAATCTACGGGCTCTTGTTCGTTTGGCGGAGACGCGGCGCGAGCTCACCGCCCTGCCGACGGTGGACGATCCTCGTATCGAGGCGGAGGCCGAAATCGTTGCGAGACGGCTGGCGTTCGACCGGCCCTATCGACTGCATTTCGGCCCGAATTCGTGCTCTTCGACGCTGGCCGGCAACCGGATCGTTCTGCAGTCCGCTGCCAAGGACTGGGAACCCCGCGCCGTGCGCGCCGTGCTGGCCCACGAATTCGTCCATCTTGCACGACGCGACGACCTTTGCCTTTTCGGCTTGGGGCTCGTGCTGAACTGGTACTGGTTCGTGCCCTGGGTCTCCTCTTTGCGGCAGCAGTATGCGAGTGCCATGGAGCAGAGTTGCGATGATCGGGCGGCGGAGATTCTCCCGAGCTGCGCCGAATACCTGGACGGCGTGCTCTGTGCCGCGCGGACCGAGCAGGAGCCTTCGCTCGTCGCCGCCTTGGCTGGCAACAGCGTCGTCATGCGCTTCCAGCGTTTCCTCGGCAACCGCGAACGTCAGCTTGACGTGGGCGGCGTGTACTGGGGCCTTGTCGTCGGCCTCGGCGTGGCGCTGCTGTTCACGAGCGTCGAGTTCGAAGCGCGCGAAGCCCCGCACGTCCAGACGTTGCGCGGCTACTCGCCGGGGCTCCGGACCCTGACGCTCGAACCGAAGCTCGACGCGCCCAACATCCGCGAACGGGCCTTGGGCGACGACCGCGAGGTCCGGCGCGCGCCACGGGTCATCTACCCTGGCCGTGCGATCAACGACGGCATCGAGGGCCACGTCGTCGTCGAGTATGCGGTGTCGGACGACGGTCGCGTCGTTCGTCCTGCCGTAGTCGATAGCAATCCGCCGGGTATCTTCGACGACGCGGTGCTGCGTGCGGTCGCTCGCCGAGAGTACTTGTCCAACCACGAACTCGCCGATAGCGGTTCGCCGAGTCCGCCCGAACGGATCGTTCGCCGGTTCGACTTCGAACTCCCGGATCGAGAAACTCCTGCGGTGACGCGCTACCCGCCGGCCAAGCCACCGCCGAACCTTCCGCTGCCGCAAGCGGAGTGGGATACCGGAGGTACGGCAGCCGTGCCGGAATCTGCATCGCCGGCGATCGGTGTGGAGGTAGTCGACATCGAGTTGACCGTTCCCCTCGTCGAGGAGACCGACCTGCTTCCCATCGTCAAGGTTGCGCCGACCTATCCGCCCCAAGCGATCGAAGGGAACGTCGCGGGTAGCGTGCGGCTCGAGTTCTCCGTAACCGCGTCGGGCGCGGTGCGAGATCCCGTGGTGCTCGAGGCGGAGCCGCCCGGCGTATTCGACCAGGCCGCGCTCGATGCCGTCGGCAAGTTCAGATACAAGCCCTGGGTGGCCGACGGCGAGCCGGTCGAGGTCACCGGCGTGCGCAATCGCATCACCTTCGAGATCTCGGACGAGTAGTCGCTGCCGAGATGTTGGGATCGTGCCCCCCAAACAACATGCATTCCCATGCCGCGTGCCGTTGCACGCGGGAAACCGAGCGGCCTGGCTGGCGCTCCGGTGGCTTTCGGGCGCCGGGGTGCCAGCGTTTTTTGCCAACAACGAGGGCCGCCGCGAACACAACTACGAAGGCCGCATCCGAAGGCAGCGCGAATTGCGTCTGCCGCTAGCGAGAACCTGATAGGAGAGTTCAAGATGCTGCTTCGATATACATCCGCCGTACTGCTCGGCACCGTGGCGACCTTCGGCCTGTTGACGCTGATGCGTTCCGTCATCGCCGACCCGCTGCCGGTCGAGGACGACGGGATCACGGGCGAGGATCTCGTGTTCGTGCGCGTCGTGGAAGAACGCGAGCTTGAGTTCAAGACACCCAGACCCGAACCCCCGACGCCGCCTGAAAAGCCGCCAGAGCGGTCGCCTCAACCAGACCCCGGCGGACAGGGGGTTGAAATCCTCCCATTGGGGCCACTCGAACCTACGCCCCCGGACGGCGAGTTGCTCGGCACCTACATGGACGACGGCAACTACCTACCCATAGTCCGCGTAAGCCCGATCTATCCGAGAAGGGCGCTTAGCAGGGGCATCGAGGGCTATGTCCTCGTGGAATTCGTCGTCACGGAAACGGGGGCGGTACGCGATCCCGTTGTGCTGTACGCGGAGCCGCCCGGCTTCTTCGAGCGCGCTGCGATAACTGCCGTCTTGAAGTTCAAGTACAGGCCGAAGGTGGTCGGGGGCAGACCCGTGGCGGTTTCCGGTGTCCGCAGCCGCATTGTCTTCGAGATGGAGGATTGAGGGGGGCGAGATACCAGCGTATAGCATCGATGACAGCGACACATGGCCGTGTGGTACGGTTGGGTCGTGGTGCTTCGAACGGGGTTTGAGCGTGAGTGCCCGACTGATCTCGACGGTCATCGCGACCGTATTGTTTGGCATCCCTGCCTCGACGGGTCTTGGTCAGGAACGACCGCCTAGGAGCATCGACGAACTGCGGGAGCAGGACGAGGTGCGCGGGCGACCCGGCGAGACGGTGCCGGACGCTCGGACGTACAAGTCGTTGACGTCCGAAGAGCGCCGCGAGCGAACGTTGCGTCGAAAGCTGCGGCGGGTCGATGAACTCATCGGGAAGGGGAAGTACGGCGAGGGTGCGGCGCTGCTCGAGAGCCTGCGCGTGAGCAGGAGCGCCCAGGATTTCGCGCATGTGCAAACCACGCTGGCGTTTGCCTACAGCCGATCCGATCAACCCGAGAAGGCGATCCGGCACTACGAGCGGGTGCTCAGGATCCCGGCGGCGCCGGAGTCGGTCGGACTCTCCGCGCAGCGTCAGCTCGCGCAGCTCTACTACGAGCAGGGCCGGGAGCAGCTATGGGACGAGGACGCGGAACAGTGGTTCCGCAAAGCGCTGTCCTCGATGCAGACGTGGATGGTCAAGTCCCCGAACAAGGATCCCAAGGACTACCTCTTCCTCTCCCGAATCCAGGTTGAACTCAACGACCTGCAAGGCGGCATCGAGAGTATCGAGACGGCTATCCGGCTGGCCGAGGAGCGGGACATGCCCATCGAGGAAGAGTGGGACGCGCTGCTCGACCGGATGAAATCGGCGAGCGGCGAATGATCTCGTCGGACCGCCGCGTCAACGAGGCGCCTTACTCGAGGCTCTGCGGGCAAGGACGCGCCCTACGGGAGCGATAGCCGAGCTCCTACGATTGTCGGCGCGGCCTGCGGGGTGCGCGTGGGTGTGCGTTCGACATGTCCATCAGCTTGTCGATGTGCCCCAGCAGATCTTCGTAGTTAGCGCCCCGACCGAGTTGCACCGGGTCGTTGACCCAGATCTCGCTCCTGCTGTAGTTGCCGCCGGAGGCGTGGATGACGGCGCCGTTCGGGGCGTCCTCGCTGCACATGAACAGCACGGCGGGGCTAACCAGGGCCGGGTGCCGCGTGGGGTCGGGATTGCCGATGTCCTCGTTCCGCCCCGGCACCGTGTTGGTCATCCGGGTAGCGGCGCCGGGTCCGAGGACGTTGACCCGGACGTTGTGGTTGGCGCCCTCCAGGGCCAGCACGTTGGCGAGCCCGAGCATGCCCATCTTGGCGGCGCCGTAGTTGGACTGGCCGAAATTGCCGAAGATGCCCGACCCGGAGCTGGTGAACACGATCCGACCGTAGTTCTGCTCGTACATGTGGGGCCACGCGGCGTGCGTGACGTAGGCGGTACCGGTCAGATGGACCTGCATGACGAGGTCGAACTCGTCCAGGGTCATGTTCTTGAAGGTGCGGTCGCGCAGGATGCCGGCGTTGTTGACCAGGATGTCGATGCGTCCGAAGTTCCCGATCGCATCGTCGACGATGCTCTTGGCGCCTTCCCGGTCGGCGACGGATCCCTTGTTGGCGACGGCGGTGCCGCCCAAGGCTTCGATTTCCGCTACCACCGCGTCGGCCGCGTCGCCGG
>JAPOYW010000356.1 GCA_026706425.1 Gammaproteobacteria bacterium | reverse complement strand
AAGGCGGTCGAGACAGCGCCAGAGAGTCCTGACAAAGCGTTCTACTACGCGGCAAGACTGAACCAAACCGACCCGGTGTTGGGGCGAGAGAAGTCCCTAGAAGTTGCTGAACGGTTTCCCGAAAGCGAACGCGGAGCGCAGGCGCTGTACTGGCTCGCATACCGAACAGAGGCCCGCGACGAACAAATCGCACTGTACGAGCGGCTGCGCACGACCTACGCGCCCGAGGACTTTAGCTGGTCCGCGTCCGGAATGACCGTGCTGACGGACCTGTACTCCGAGTCGCATCCGGAAAAGGCGCTCGCCCTCGCCGAGAAGATGGTTGCGGCAACAGCCGAAGAACCGGATGGCTGGAGCGCAGGGATCTGGAACGACCGGCTGTCCTTTCAGCGAAACGTGATGAAGGGCAACGAACTGATCGCCGACGGGCAGCATCAGCAGGCCGTGGAGTTGCTGGAAGACACCACGATTCCACGCTACGTCAACGCCAATGTCTTCCATGAGACCAGGGCCAGGGCGCTGGACGGGGCCGGTCAGACCGTCGAAGCCTATGAGTATCTGCTCCGGCTGGCGGCGAGGGAGCCAACTGACAGGATCCGGGCGGCGACACTCGTCTACGCCGAGAAACTAGGAAAGGACGGCAAGACAGTTAGGGCCGAGATCAGGGATACGCTGGAAGGAGACGGGGAGCAAATCGAGGACTATTCCTTTGTGCGGTACGACAACGGCGAGCGGGTGTCACTGTCGGACTTCAAGGGCAAGGTCGTGCTCCTGAACTTCTGGTACCCGTTCTGCGGGCCTTGTCGGGGCGAAAACCCCGAGCTGCAGAAGGCCTTGGAGAAGTACGGCCCAAGGGGGTTCGAGATTCTTGCGCTCAACGTACACCCGGAAGAAGATCAATTCGTCCTGCCTTACGCTAACGGCACCGGATTCGATTTCATCCAGCTCAGAAGCGATATGGAGTTTGCAAAGACCGAGTTCCAGGCCCGTGGCATGCCCGCGAATTTCCTCCTGGATGTGGAGGGCCGGAAAGTCCTCAAACTCCCGCCGATCTCGGGAACGAGAGTCAGGACGCTGGAACTGCAGATCGAATCGCTCCTGCCCGAGATGAGCGCGGCAAGCGCCGGTGTTTGGGACGTTGTTGTACCGGACCCGGAGCGAGCGGAAGACGCAGAACCCGCTCTTGCCGGCGTGATCACATCCGCCAATCCCAAGGAGTTGCCGGCCGGTGCGCAGGCCTTCCTGAAGATCGAGTTGGACCTGGCTCCCGGCACCCACGCAAACTCGGACTCGCCCACGGACGCCGCGTTGATTCCAACGACGTTCTTCCCCGATTCCGTTGACGGCGTCGAGTGGGAACAGGTGAGCTATCCGCAGCCGACCGAGGTAATCGAGTGGTACTCCGTAGACCCGCTGCCGGTCTTTGAAGATGGCGCCGTGATACGCGCTCGCCTGACCGTCGAAGAAGGCACCGGGCCTGGAGAGCTTGACCTATCGGGCCGACTGCGAATTCAGGTGTGCGACGCCGACTCCTGCTATCCGCCGGAGCGGGTACCCATCAGGATTGCCGTTACTGTGATTGGCCCGGGGCCCTCAGACCGACGAGGCATTCCGTAGGACGGGCTTGTCTTGCGCCAGGCGAAGCCTGGTGAAGGGGGATGCCATGTAGAGACATGACGGAACCTTCAATGCGACCCAGCGGGTGATCTGGACATCCGGAGCTTCTTCGACGAGGTGGACCGGGGCTGGCTGAGGGACTTTCTGGGCCGACGGGTGCGCGACCGGACGATCCGGCGCGCGGTCGGCAAGTGGCTGAACGCCGGGGTCATGGAGGACGGCGCGGTGCGCCGTTCGGAGCGGGGCACGCCGCAGGGCGGGGTGATCTCGCCGCGGCTGAGCAACCTCTACCTGCACCCCGTGCTCGACGAGACGTCCGGATCTGTGGGAGCCGGGGGCGGGCGACCGCCCTCGGCCACCCGGCCCAGGGCTTGTCCCGTCCCGCCCGCCCACCCACGGAGTCCGCGTGACGCGGGGGACCGCGCGCCCTAACGGGCGGGTTAGGGTTCCCCTACGCTAACCCGCCTTGACCTCCTCGACGACGGCCGCGTAGCGGTCCAACAAGGGCAGGACGACGTCCTCTTCCGCCGGCGGCAGGACGAAGACCACGTGGTCGAAACCCTGGCCGATCCGGCCGCGGACTTCGCCGGCGTCCGGCGGCGTGCCGAACAACGCCAAGTCGATGTCCTCCACGCGTCGGCCGCGGGCTTCGACGGCTTCCCTCAGACGTTCCATGTTGCCGGAACCCAAACCGCCGATGGGCATCCAGCCGTCGCCGTAGTCGGCGATGCGGTCGAAGACCCACTTCGAGTTGGCGCCGATCCAGATCGGCGGGCCGTTGTCCTGGATGGGCTTGGGGTAGGACCAGATGGGATCGAAGTCGACATGGGCGCCATGGAATTCGGCCTCTTCGTTGTTCCAGATCTCGCGCATGGCGAGGATCTTCTCGCGGACGACGGCCCAGCGGTTCTCGTAGTCCGCGCCGTGGTTCTCCATTTCCTCCCGGTTCCAGCCGGCGCCGATGCCGATGGTGGCGCGACCATTGGATATCGTGTCGAGGGACGCGATCTCCTTGGCCAACGTGATGGGATCGCGTTCGATGACCAGGCAGACGCCGGTGCCCAGCCGAATGCGATCAGTGGCGGTCGCGGCCGCGCCCAACGCGACGAAGGGGTCGTGGGCGCGCCAATACATCTCCGGCAGCTCTCCGCCGCCCGGGAACGGCGTTGCGCGGCTGGCCGGGATGTGGGTGTGTTCCGGAAAGAACAGGCTGTCGAAGCCGCGTTCCTCCACGGCCCGAGCGACCTCCACCGGGCCGATGGCGGTGTCGGTCGGGAACATGGTGATGCCGAACTGGGCGTTGTCGAGTCCACGGAAGGCCATTGCGTTCTCCTCGCGTAACGGTTGATTGGATGGGTTAGTGCGTCTCGCGAGTACGCGAGCGCGTCTCGCGAATACGCGAGCCGTCAAGGAGCAGAATTATGCACTTGTCCATCTGCAACCTGAGTGTAAACATCAAGGGCACTCAAGGATCTAGATGTTGGAAAAGTCGCCGTGTCGGCCGGCACCTTCGTTGAACCGGGTCGCGCCGTGTACGGTTTCGCCCGACTTGATCACCTCGCGCCCGAGCAATGTCTCCTGCTGCAGCGCATCGGGAAGCGGCTTGCCCCATTGCGTGAGTACGGAGCGCCGGTCGCTGCGCAGGCAACGCTGTGGGAACCGGGTCAGCGTCTCGGCGAGGCGGACCGCTTCGTGGAGCGCTTCGCCGTCGTCGGTCAACCGGTTTGCCAACCCGATCCGTTGAGCCTCTTCACCACTGACACGCCGGCCGGTGAGGATCATGTCCATCGCGTGGCTCTGACCGATCAGGCGAGGTAGCCGGACGGTCCCGCCGTCCACCAAGGGGACACCCCAGCGCCGGTTGAAGACGCCGAATACAGCGGAACGCGCCGCCACCCGCATGTCGCACCACAGCGCGAGTTCGAGACCGCCCGCGACCGCGTAGCCCTCCACGGCGGCAATGACGGGTTTCGACAAGGTCATTCGCGTCGGACCGAGCGGCCCGTCCCCTTCCAGGGTTACCCGGTTGCCTCTTCCGGCCGCCACGGCCTTGAGATCGGCACCGGCACAGAAGTGGCCGCCGGCGCCCGTGAGGACGCACGCCGAACGCTGCCGGTCGGCGTCGAACGCGCGAAACGCCTCCGCGAGGGCATTGGCCGTGGCATGGTCGATGGCATTGCGGACCTCGGGCCGGTCGATCGTGATCACCAGGAGATCGCCGTGCTTGTCGGTTCTAACGGTCATTGGCGGGATCTCGGACACCACCGGTTATTGGCGATTCGCGGATGTTAGCTCGATTCAACCAGGAGCGTCTTCATAGGCCTATTGTCTATATGAGGGTGAGTTCTTATAACGGAAATCCGCCAATGGTTGGCAATCATTCGGGGAATACCGTGACGAGGCGGGTAGATTCCGCCCGTTTTCGTCACTTGCGGTAACAAGAAGGGGGTTTCGAGGCTAGAAAAGGCTTGCAGTCCCCCACGGTTTCGCGGACTATCGCTCAAGACAGCCCGCAGGGTAGCAGGAGAGACCCGCCGGACTATGCGATATGTCAACGCGGTCATCGCCGTCGCACTGTTGTTGCTGGCGGTGTTGAAGCTCGATGACCCGCCCGGAGCGTCCATGTTCCTGTTCGGGGCGTTGATTGCCGCGGTGTCGCTGAAACACTGGTTGAGCGCATGGTCGGTTCGCGTGCTTGCCTTTCTCGCCGCGGGGACGCTGTTCTGCTACTTCGGTCAGTTCTTCTACCTCGTGCCGCACCTGCAGCCAAGCTGGTATTGGGAATGGCAGGGCGATGCACTCGAAGCCACGGCGTTGTTGCTGTCCGGATTCGCGATGATCCCGGTGCTCTCGGAATTCAGCTGCCGGATGAAGGCGACACGCGAATGCGAACGCGGTCGCCGCGAATTCGAGGCCCGCAAGCCGCTGCTCGCCGGATTCAAGGGTTTCGAGATCGGTCGTTAGGCCGCACACGGCGTGCGCCGTAGGGGCGACCCTATCGCGCCCGTCCGGGTGCTCGGTCGCCCGTGGCCGTGAACGTGTTCAATAGGTTGGCTTCCCTTGGGAATACCCATGCCCTGAAGTGGACCCTGGTCCTGATCGCCTTCCTGGGGGTCTTGTGGGTCGGTCACCCAGCATTGGCGCTCTTTGTCGGTGCGACGATGAGCGTGGCGTTGGCCCCTGCGGTGCCCGCAGTGGTCGAGCGTGGCGGGAAGCTGTGCCTCAAGTCCGCGATCGTGGTTCTGGGCTTTACGTTGAACGTCGAAGCCCTATGGCAAACCAGCCGCGACTATTCGGGACTCGTCGTCGTTTTCGTGGCCTGCACGCTGATCGCCGGGCTCGCCATCGGCCGGCTCATGAAGGTCGATGACGACCAGTCCCGGTTGTTGAGCACCGGGACGGCCATCTGCGGCGGCACGGCCATCGTCACCCTCGCGCCCGTCATTCGCGCGCGGCCGGAGTCGGTGGCGATCTGCATCGGTATCGTGTTCATTCTCAACGCCATCGCGATTCTGGTGTTGCCCTGGGTCGGCGACCAATTGAACATGACGCAGGACCAGTTCGGCGTCTGGGTCGCTCTCGCCATCCACGATACGAGCTCGGTCGTGGGCGCTGCCGCGATTTTCGGCGATCGCGCCCTGGAGACGGCGACCACGGTCAAGTTGGTCAGAACGCTGCTGCTCATCCCGGTGGTGCTCGTCGCGGGCATTCTGTTGAGGCGAAGCGAAACCAAACTTCGAATACCCGCGTTCCTCGTGCTGTTCGTCGCCGCGTCGATCGCGGGGACACTGCTGCACCCCCCGGTCGAAGTCATCGGCCAGGTCAAGGCCGCGAGTCGTTTGCTACTGATCGTGGCGCTCTTTTTCATCGGGATGGAGATCCGGCGGTCGACCATTGCATCGCTGAACGGCCGGGCCATCTGGCTGAGTCTTCTGCTGTGGTCGATCCTGCTTCCGGTGACGCTGTTCGCGGCGATGTCCTGGTAGCGGAATATCGATAGCGAAAAGGGGTATTTCGTTGTCGCGCGTGATTTGGGTTAATGTGAAGGGCGATGTTGGTCATTCGTTCAGTTGAACTGGACTGGCAGAGCGTTCTCAGCCTCGCTCTGGTGGTGGGCTTTTTCGTCCTCGCGGTGGCGCTCTGACCGCGACCTCGCGTCGCAAGACCCCAGCCGACCGATCTCGTCTCTCGCGTAACGCGCGTCTCGGTCCTCCGGGCGTCGGGTAGACTGCGCGAACGCAAATTGGAGAGATGGACATGAAGATCACCAACGTCAGGGTGGAAGTCTTCGGATGGCACGTCGAACGGTGGCGGGTCGGCGCGGGCATGCGGTTCGGCGGTCCGCGCAACCTCGGCGTGGTCACCGTTGAAACCGACGAGGGGATTAGCGGCAATGCCTTCCTCGGCGGTCCCGACTACCACGCCAGGGTCTTGATCGACATGGTGAAGCCACGGTTGATCGGCCGCAATCCCCAGGATATCGGCGCCGTCTGGGCTGGCATGTGGCGTCAGACCCGGGCGGTGGCGACCAGCGTCATCGGTGCCGTGGACATCTGCCTGTGGGACATCAACGGCAAACTCGCCGGGCAGCCGATCCATCGCCTGCTCGGCACCTGCAAGGAGTCCGTGCCGGTTTATTCGAGCACGGCCTACTGGGAGACGGTCGAGGAATACCAGCAGGAAGCGCTCCGGTTCCAGGAGGCCGGCTGGACCGCGCACAAGATCCACCCGCATTCGGATCCCAAGGCGGACATCGCCATCTGCCGCGCCGTGCGCGAAGCCGTTGGGGACGACATGAAGCTCATGCTCGATTCGATGTGGGCGTACGACTACGAGGACTCGGTGCGGGTCGGGCGTGCCATCGAGGATCTCGGCTACTACTGGTACGAGGATCCCTTGGCCGAGGAGGACATCTACAGCTACGTCAAGCTGAACGAGAAACTGGATATTCCGATCATGGCCACGGAATTCGCGCCCGGGCGCTACTACGGCATGACCCAGTGGATCACCCGCTACGCCACGGACATCCTGCGCGGCGACGTCGCGGTCACCGGCGGGATCACGCCGCTGGTGCGGCTCTGCCACCTTGCCGAGGGCTTCAAGATGAAGTGCGAAATCCACCACGGCGGCAATTCGCTCAACAACGTGGCGAATCTGCACGTCACCATGGCGGTGCCGAACTGCGAGTTCTACGAGTACTTTCCGTGCACGGGCGCGAACGTATACGGCTTGGTCGAAGACATCGACATGACCGGCGGCGTGGTCCACGCACCGACGGAGCCCGGACTCGGCTACGAGATCGACTGGGACCGGCTGCGCAGCGACCACCAGGGCACGGTGGAATAGGGCGTTACATGGCTTTGCGCACGGCCGGCATGACGTCGCCTAGATAGGCGTCCAACGCATCCTCGTCCCAGGGAGCACGCAACGCGATATTGATCGCGTCGGCCCCGCTCTCCACGTAGGCCATGACCCGGTCGACGGCTTCGCTCGGCGTGCACAACAGTGAACCCGCCGCGATGCGCTCGGACTGCGCTCCCCACTCCCGCGCAAGGCCCGCGCGCTCACGGGCTACGCCGGCATCGTCCCTGGCCATCCCGAAGGCGACGTTCACGCCGCGCGCGATGGCCGCCGGATCCCGGTCTTCCTCCTCGCACCAGTGATCGAGGACGCCGTTCAATCGCGCAAACTCGGCGGGACTGGTGTAGGCCGCGTTCCATCCGTCGGCGTGGCGGGCTGCTATGTCGAGGGTTCGTCGTTCCCCCCGTCCGCCGATCCAGACGGGCAGGTGGGCCTGGACGGGCTTCGGATAGCACGTTGCGTCGTCGACTTGGAAGTGCCTGCCGGAAAACGTTGTGCGGTCGTTGTCCAACAGCCCGCGGACGACCTGCGCCGCCTCGTCCAGCATGTCAAGGCGCGTTCCGATGTCGGGGAAGGCGTAGCCGTAGGCGGACGCCTCCCAGATGTGCCAACCGGCACCGATCCCGAGCTCGAAGCGACCGCCGGAGAGGTGATCGAGGGTGGCCGCCGACTTGGCCAAGAGTGCCGGGTTGCGGTAGCCCACGTAGAACACCAGACAGCCGATCCGGACGCGTTCGGTCTCCGCGGCCAATGCCCCGAGCGTCGCCAACGCCTCGAAATGGGGTTGGTCGCCGCCTTGAAACGGCGCTTCGTAGAAGTGGTCCCAGACAGAGATCCAATCCGCGCCTCCGTCTTCCAAGCGTCGCCACAGGGCGCGCAAATCCCCCATGTCGAGATTCTGTTGGCCGACGTGCACGCCGAGCGAGACGGTCATTGCGCAACCTTCCACGCAAACGGGCAGTACCATACATGGGCGTTTCGGCACCGACCACTAGGAAGTTTCCGCCGCAGCCTGTCTTGTATTCGTGGTCGCGCCGGTTGCTTACCGGCAAGGAAGTCGGGATGTCGGCAGGAACTTTCCACAGAACGGATAGTCCTAGACCACAGGAAGCGAAACGGAGCCACGGGAAGCCGGTCATGACACAGCATCTCTCAAGAGCCGATTGGCCCAACGTGGCGACTTGAAAATCGATGGACTAAACCCCATTTGGTTTGAACGCCCCGGCGATAACATCCCCCTCCCTCCCCAAATCCCCTCTTTATCGCCGGGGCTTTCTTTTTCTGGGAATCCTTGCTTGGGCGGGCGCCGCCACCGCCGTGCCGGGACCGAGACGTGCCCAACGCCGCCGTAAGCCGGCCCAAGCCTTCCGCACGTTCGACTTTCGTCGGAGTACGCCGAAGCGGTGAGGGTCCGGGCGCGTACGACGGTGGGTTCACGGTCGTCGCCGTTCGCGGCGTTGTGTGCATTCTGCTCGCTGATTGATGGGTGGTCGGCGACCGCATCGACGCCGCCGAGGTAGCCGGACGCCAGCCAGACACCGGTGGCGAGGACGATCAGGAGCGCGGTGAGGTGCGTCTTTCGCATGCCATCACCCCGATGACCGCGTACGCCGGAAAGTAGCACACCAATGCACCGGCGCGCGACACGTCGAGCGCCTGCGATCAAATAGGGTCGGCGGAACGGAACTACGTCACGGGAATGCCGTAGGATGGCTCTGCATCAACGGGATCGCAACGGCCGCGAACGCCGGTCACCAGCCCGGCGCCTACCACACCCCGGTGTTTGGCATGGACGCCCATGGTTCCCGGGGCGGCAGCGGTTTGCCCGCCTGCAGGAGCTCCACCGAGATGTTGTCCGGCGATCGCACGAATGCCATGTGGCCGTCCCGGGGCGGGCGATTGATGGCTACGCCACCATCCATCAAGCGCTGGCAGAGGGCGTAGATGTCGTCGACGTGGTAGGCCAGGTGCCCGAAGTTTCGGCCCCCGGAGAGCGTTTCGGGATCCCAGTTGTGGGTGATTTCCACTTGCGCTTCGCTGTTTCCGGGTGCGGCGAGGAAGACCAGGGTGAACCTCCCCCGTTCGTTGTCGATACGGCGCAGTTCTTCGAGGCCCAGCTTGTTGCAGTAGAAGTCGAGCGATGCGTCGAGATCGGCGACTCGAACCATGGTGTGCAGATATTTCATAACGTTCGTCCCAGCGTGCGAAGCCCGTGAAGCATACCGGACGGCGCGTCGCAGCGGGCGTTCGGTGCCCCCGAAGGCCCGAGACGTCGAATGCACAAAAAAGAACCCCGACCGGGGAGGTCGGGGTCACCAAGTCATAGGCGAAAAGGGGATCGAAATGTCACGTCTTGCGGAGGGAGAGGGGTTGATCGAGACGATGCAGGTACTCCGCAAGACGTGCGCAAACTCTATCCGCCAATCGTGGATGGAAAGTGGAGCTACTATGGGAAAGCGATTGGCGTTTGGCGCAGCAATACCCGGAGGAAACCATGCACTCGCTTGCCATCAAGGACTTGATCGCGGCAGGGATGATCGACCACGGCGCGCTCGATTTCGACGACCGCGGCACGGGGTTGGCACCGCGGCGGTTGCCGGATTGGACCCGTGCCCAATTGCCTCAGCCCATGGACGTGACGGTTCGAATGCCGTCCGGCGTTCGCCTGCGCTTCGCCACCGAATCGACCGGGGTCGGGATCTCGTTCCTCGCCACGACCTGGGCGATGCCCGATCGGGAGCGCCGGCCGGTCGTGTTCAATCTGGAAACCGGCGGCACCCTCTTGCGGGCGGAGTCCACGTCGGGGAACGCCATCGTCGTCAAGCCCGAAGCCCCGGGCGGCTTCGATCTCGTCCGCGGCGAGGCCGACACGTTGCTGTTCGACGATCTGCCTTCCGGAGACAAGACCTGCGAGCTGTGGCTGCCACACAACGCCTTGGTCGAACTACGCGCTCTCGTCGTGGACGACGGCGCCGCGATCACTGCCGCACCGGCGGATGGGCGACGCCGGTGGGTGCACTACGGCAGTTCCATCAGCCATTGCGTGGAAGCCTCGGAGCCTGCGGGGACCTGGCCGGCCGTTGCCGCGCGACTCGCCGACGTCTCACTTCGCAACCTGGGTTTCGGGGGGCAATGCCACTTGGACCAGTTCGTCGCCCGGACCATCCGGGACCTCCCGGAGGTCGACATCGTGAGCATCAAGACCGGCATCAACATCGTCAACATGGACTCCATGCGCGAACGCGTGTTCACGCCGGCGCTGCACGGTTTCCTGGACACGATCCGCGAAGCCAAGCCAGAAGTACCCATCGTGGTGATCTCACCGATCTACTGTCCTAGCGCGGAGACCCGTCCGGGGCCGACGATCCCCGACGGGCAAGGCAAGTTCGTAACGATCGACGGCTTCGAACAATTCCGGAACGGCAGCCTGTCCCTGGTGCGCATCCGCGAGATCATCGCCGACGTGGTGGAGAAGCGCCGTACGGCAGGCGACCCGGGCTTGCACTACGTCGACGGGCTCACCCTGTTCGGTGCCGAAGACGCCCATGACCTGCCCGACGACCTGCACCCCAATCCCGCAGGCTACCGGCGGATGGGCGAACGCTTCGCACCGGGGCTTGCCGAACTCGCTGCCACGTTAGACTAGCTGGCCGAAGATCAATCTAGAAGGAGTCGCCATGCCCATCTCGCCATCGAGCACCGACGACCTGCTGGTTAGCCAGGAAGGCCGTGTTGCCGTCTTGACACTCAACCGCCCCGAACGCCTGAACGCCATCAGCAGTGCCATGCTCGGCGAACTTTCCGCCAAGTTGGTGGAGGCCAACAAGGATCCGGATACGCGATGCATCGTATTGACGGGAGCGGGGCGCGGGTTCTGCGCCGGCCTCGATCTCGTCGACGTTGGTCGGGGAGGAATCGGCAGCCGCGAACGCGGCGCCGGCGACAACCGGCCGCCGCGCCAGTTGTTCGACCTTCGCGACGCGCCGATCAACGTCATGTGGAACATCGACACCCCGGTGGTCTGCGCCGTCAACGGAGCCGCTGCGGGCTACGGCATGGACCTGACGCTGCTTGCCGACATGCGGATCGCGTCGGAGTCCGCGAAGATGGCCGCGGTTACCGCGAAGCGCAACGTTGTTCCAGAGAGTGGCGGCACCTGGCTCCTGCCGCGTCTCATCGGCTGGGGCAAGGCTGCGGAGTTGTACTACCGGGCGCGCACCATCGACGCTGCGGAGTGTCTCGACATCGGTCTGGTCAACGCCGTCGTGCCAAACGACGAGCTAATGCCGACGGCCATGCAGTGGGCCCAGGAGATCGCCGACAACGCCCCGATGGCGGTGCAGACCACCAAACGGATGATGCGGATGGGGCTCGAGGAATCCTACGACACCGCCGTCGACCACCTGATGGTGCACTTGAACGGCATGTTCGCCTCCGAGGACTTCCAAGAAGGTGTCAAGGCGTTCCTAGAGCGGCGCAAGCCGAACTTCACGGGACGTTAACCGGGCCGATGTTTCTTGCTACGCTTCTCGCGAGCAGACCCTTGTTCCTCGCCCGAACCTCGCTGAGTCGACGTTCGATCAATCGACGGGTCTCCCGCCTTACCCCGAGTTCGGCGGCAATGCGTTCCCAATGACCGATTGCATCGGTGACGCGGTCGACGACCTCGCGCGCCTGACGCCAGCCGGCAAAGTTGGCCTGGTCCGCAAGCCGGCGCACGGCGTCGAGCGGCGGGTCGGCCCCGTGGCCTAGAAAGGCCGTCGTGTGCTCGCCGTGGGGGTTGGGACTGAATGTCACGTCGTAGAACGCCGTAGGTTGCCAGTTGCCGTCGTCGTCTTGCAGGAACGCCCAGTTGCGTGTGTGGTCGTCCTGGTTCGCTGCGAGCAAGTTGAAAACGGCGCGGGCGAACTGGGTTTGACCGACCGCTGCGCTCGCGCAGAGCGCCTGACTGGCCTTGATGAGATCCTCGTAGTCCATCGTGGGTGCGCGGAAGTCCGCGTCGAGCAGCCCGGCAAGGCTGTGTAGGTGAAACCGGCCGCCTCCGGGGGAGCAATCGAACCGCTTCAGAGCCAACCAGGCGGTCGCCGGACTGGTACGTCTTGTCTGTGATGGAGGCACTGGAAGTAGCCGCCATTCTGGTGTCTCGATGCCAGCCTCCTTTGCCATGGTCAGGTAGGCGGCTTCGCACAGACCTTCTTCATGGCCGAGCGGAAGCGAGGCGGATGTGAACTTCACGAGCCACGCCTCGTGGCCGGGTGCCGGATGCAGGCCGGCTTGTGAGAGATCGCCGCCGGTGGGAAGGTACATCTCGATCTTCGGGCGAGCACCACCAGAACTGACGCCGAACGTCAGGTTGCTCGGGACATCCTCGCGCTCGGCATCGAACACCGCCCGGGCCTGCTCGCCGGCTTCCCAGATGTCGAGACGTGCTTCCACGGCCATTGGATACTCGGAACCGGGCACGTACTCCAGTGCGCCGAGCCCCCGCTGGCCCACGTAGGCGAGTCGGTCCATGGTGGTCAGTTGATTGGGCACGATGCCACGCTGGCGGAAGACGCGATCCATCAGCATTCGTGCCCAGCCATCGGGCAGTGAATCGGCGAAAACGCCGTGCAGTCCCTCGTGCGGTGTCGCCGGCGCCTGATGCAAACCGGCGTCGAAGGGCAGTGTGAACGGGGACAGGCTGGGGTGCCGGCTGAGATAGGCGTGGTCGTATTGGAAGAACACGCCCTGTCGGTTTTGCGCCAACACGCCCACCCGAGTCCGGAATCCCGTGGACCAACGCCGCCAGACTTCGAGGCGTCGCCTTGGCGCGAAGTCGTTCATGTCGCGAGGATGTCTTCGATGCTGCGGGGCGGCGTCTCGGGCACCTCCGCCAGGGCGGCGAGACGGTCCAGGCGATCCACGCACTGCCAGAGGAGAATGAACTGGCGCAGGGAGATCTGTCCCGTGGATTCGAACCGCTTGATGGTCGCCGGCGGAACCGTCGTCAGCTCGGCAAACGCGTTCCGCGACAGCTTGCGTGCTCGCCGCCTGCGTTTCACGCCGGCTGCCAGTTGGCGTTGGACATCGGAGGGCGTCGCTAGGGACAGCAATGCCATGAGGAACTCCATCGAAGTAGTACGGATATTATCATGTCCAGAAGTGAACTATTTTCAAATCAAAAAGCCACGATATTATCCATAAGAAGGCACCGCGACGGGACAAGCCCGTCCCCTACGGCAACTCCAGCGGCTCGTGGGTCACTCTCGGCACACGGCGAACCATCCGCGGAAGCCACAGCCGCCGGTCCGAACGGGTCCACCATCGTCCGGATTCATCAGTGCCGCCTCCAACTGCATCCATACCGTTCGGCCTTGTGAACTCGTAGTGATAGGAAAGGATGCGCACGAATCTCGGTCGTTCCCCGCCGAACGGATCGTCGATCCAGTCGAGCACCGTGGGTTCGGCGTCCAGCAGCCGGAACACCAGGTTGTAGGTCCAGGGC
>JAPOYW010000325.1 GCA_026706425.1 Gammaproteobacteria bacterium | reverse complement strand
ATACGTCGTTCTGGAGAAATCAGCTTGATGTTGAGGATCTCCATCAAGAATTGTCCAATGCCTTCGTTTGAGTCTTGGTACTCCTCAAGAAAGGTTGCCACGGGGAGATCGAATACCGGCTCGTAGACAACGCCCATGACTTGATAGGTCATCATCGGATGTGACGTGATTCCTCCCTTATGTAGCTCGACCCGAGCCCTATCCTCAAGGCTGAGCCTATCCCTCCAATCAGAAGGTATGCTCCGCGCGATTTCCCGTAGCGCCTCTGGTCCAAAGTAGTCGTCGTCTGCCCTTTGGGCGGTGGCGACCAGCCCAAGAGCTATGGCTAATACGATGACTAGCGGTACAAGCACTTTGCCCACCATGGTTACTCCCTCGAGAACGTCAACCCCGTAACATTTACCATGTTCCGGCGGGTCCGACAACTACCCGAAAGGGGAGTAGTGGCGTCAGTGTGCTAGACAGAGCTAGACCGGCCAGGGCACCCACGCGATCCGCCTGCTGGACAGACGCCGTGCGGGAGCCACGGTGGGAAGATACATCCTTACCGCCATCGCAGTAGTCGTAAACGCAGCCATCTACGGGGTTCTCTTTCTCGGCTTGCCGGGATGGGCGAGGTCGACGTTGGGACTCCTCGTACTCGCCGGCATTGTGCCCGCGCTCGTGATCGTGTCCCTGTTTGCAAGCTGCGGTGTGTTCTACGGCTGGTTGCCGCTTGCGCGGAAGGAAAGGCCATGGCACGCCAGGAGAATGAGGCGGAACTTCGGAAACACCAGCGGCGGTTGGAGCATCTCGAACCTTAGACACCCGTTCCGACTACACTCGTGCGTTTTTCGACGGGCTCGAGCATGGCTGAAGCGCTCGCCGCGTTCCGCATCTGCGACTTTACCGGCCAGCTTGCCGGGGCGGGGGCCACGAAGTGGCTGGCCTCTTTCGGCGCCGAGGTGATCCGCATCGAGGATCCCGTCCGCCAGGGTCGTTGGGACATCCTGCGCGGCGCGCCCCCGTTCGTGGACGAGCGGCGCGGCATCAACCTCGGCGGCGCGTTCAACAACCACAACGCCGGCAAGTACGGCATCACCCTCAATCTCCGTACCGCCAAGGCGAAACGGATCCTCGAGCAACTGATCGAGGTCTCGGACGTGGTGAGCGAGAACTTCGCCAAGGGCGTCATGGAGCGCTGGGGTTTCGGCTACGAGCGCCTCAGAGAGATCAAGCCGGACATCATCTACGTATCAAACTGCGGGTTCGGCCACACCGGCCCGTACAGCGACTTCAAGACCTGGGGTCCCATCGTCCAGGCGGTCTCGGGATTGACGTTCACGTCCGGCCTGCCCGATCGGGAACCCGCCGGTTGGGGGTATTCGTACATGGACCACACCGGTGCCTACTTCATGACGATGGCGATCCTCCTGGCACTCATCCATCGTCAGCGTACCGGCGAGGGCCAGTGGGTGGATATGGCTTGCACCGAAGTGGCGCTGACCCTGCACGGTCCGGCGCTCCTCGACTGGACGGTGAGTGGGCGGCCGACCCGTAGGGACGGGCAGCCCCACGCCAATCGCAACCAGTGGCCGCCGATGGCGCCCCACGGCATCTATCCGTGCGAAGGCGACGACGGCTGGGTCGCCATCGCCTGCCGGAACCAGGACGACTGGCGGCGCTTCGCCGAAGTCGTTGGCGAGTCGTGGTGCGCGGCGCCCGCGTACGCGACGCTGGACTCCCGCCTGGCGGTCCAGGACGCGCTCGACGAGCGGGTGGGCGCGTGGACGGCCGGACAAGGCAAGTTCGATGTACAGGAACTGCTTCAGGGCGCCGCTGTTCCGGTGTCGGTGGTGATGAAGCCGGAGGAGCGTATCGACTTGGACTCCGCCACCGCCGACTTCGGACTCTGGCCGACGGTTCGCCATTCGGAGATGGGCGACGTCCGGGTGGATGGCCAGCCGGTGCACTTCTCCGAGACGGATTGGCGGATCACCCGGTCCGGGCCGTGTCTCGGCGAACACAACGAGGAGGTCTTGACGCGTTTGCTCGGCCTTGGCTCGGAGGAGGTGGCCCGCTTGGAGGAGGAGGGGGTGCTGTGACGGAATCCCGCGAAGGAGCCGTCGGGGCGCTCCACGGCGTGCGGGTCGTCGAGTTGGCGAGGGAGCCGATCGCCTGGGCGGGCAAGCTGCTGGCCGACATGGGCGCCGACGTGATTCTCGTGGAACCGCCCGGCGGCGAGGCGTCGCGCAACTACCCGCCCTACCTGGACGATCGACCGGGAGAGGACCGGAGCCTCTATTGGTGGCACTACCACACCAGCAAGCGGGGGGTGGTCATCGATCTGGACGACGCGGGGGACCGCGACCGCTTTCGAGCGCTCGTCGCGACCACCGACGTGCTGCTCGAAGCGGAACCCCGGCGCCGGCTGGGCGCACTCGGCCTGGACTACGACGACCTGAGAGCCGTTCGCCCCGAACTGATCCACGTCGCTGTCACCCCCTACGGGCGTCACGACGCCAAGAGCGACTTGCCGTTCACCGATCTGACGATCATGGCGGCGTCGGGTCCACCCTGGAGTTGCGGCTACGACGACCACGCGTTGCCCCCGATTCGGGGCCCGATGCAGGGCTATCACACGGCGTGCCACTTCGCGGTGCTGTCGGCGCTCACGGCGCTCCTGCACCGCGGCATCGCCGGACGCGGGCAGTTTGTCGACGTGAGCATGACGGCAGCCAACAACGTGACGACCGAAGCGGCTTCGATCACCTGGCTCGTGGCGCAGAAAACCGTTCAGCGCCAGACGGGCCGCCACGCGTCGGTCTCGCCTTCCCGGGAAACGCAGCAGCTTTGCGCCGACGGCCGGTATGCCAACACGGGCGTGCCGCCGCGTCGCCCGCACGAGTTCGCGGCCCTCGACAAGTGGCTGAAGGAACTGGGCTTGGACGCCGAACTGCCGGAGGCGGTGTTCCTTGCCATGGGCGCGAATTGGGAAGGCCCGTTCGACTTGGCGAAGATCGGCCGCGACGATGCGGTCACTGCGATCTTCGGTGCGGGTCGCGATGCGCTGAAGCTCATCGCCTCGCGTGTCTCGGCGCAGGAGTTCTTCTTGGGTTGCCAGCGCATCGGACTGGCAGTCGGCGTCGTCAACGCCCCGGAGGAGGCCTTCGAGGATACGCACTTCAAGGCCCGGGGGTTCCAGGTTCCGGTGGCTCACGACGAGCTTCGCCGCACGGTCGTCTACCCAGGGGCACCGTATGTCCTCACGGCCAGTCCCTGGGCAATCTCACGCCGGGCACCAAAGCTCGGCGAACACGACGCCGAGGTATTCGGCGCGATCGACGATCACTGAACGTTCGCCGTCGGGCACCGGTTCCCCGACGATGCTCGGTACACGGTCGTGGACCGGTCCGTGACGTCGCGAACCGCGCAGCGTGTCCGGACCATGCCACGCCCGTATAGGGAAATGTCGCACACGAGTTTCCGATAATTCGCACGTCTTCGCGGGCCGATTACGCACATTGCTGAGGCGTCCGAGGCGGCACACTTGGTCGAAAGTCCAACGCGAGGCCACCAATGCAGATTGTCTATCCCGTGGAGTTCACCGAGAAGAGCCGCAGCATGGTTGACGTCGTCTTCCCGGACTTTCCGGACGCCTGCACCGAGTGTGCCGAAGGCGAGGAAGGGGAAGCCGCGAGTGCGTTGCTAGTCGACGTCCTAGGCCAGTGCATCAGGGAACGCCGCCGCATTCCGAGGCCGTCGCGCAAGGACGGTTGTCCACGCGTCGAGCCGCCTGTACTTGTGGCCGCCAAGGTTGCCCTCTATCGGGCGATGCAGGCCAACGCGCTCTCCAATGTCGCCATGGCGCGTGAGCTCGGGACCGTGGAGGGCACGGTGCGCCGGTTGATCGATCTGCGCCACCGGTCCCATGTGGATCAGGTGGAGGCGGCATTGGTGACCCTGGGCAAGCGGCTCCTCGTGACGGTGCGAAGCGCGTGACTTGATCCCGCGTGACCGGCTAGACGAAGTGGCCACGCTCTTCGCCGCGCTTGACCTCCGCCTCGGTCATACCCAGCCAGTCGGCCAGCACCGCGACGTTGTCCTCGCCGAGGCGACGGGTTCGTCGATAGACGTCGCACGGCGTGCCCGCGAAATGCAGCGGCAACCGGTCCGCGTAGGTTTGCCCCAGCACCGGGTGCTGGTCCTCGACGGGGAACAGGAATCGACTCCGCTTGAGTTGCGGATCGGCATCGCCAAGGTCCGCCCCGGTCTGAACGACGCCCGCCGGCACACCGGCGGCTTGGCAGCGTTCCATGGCCTCGGTCGCGGTCAGGGTCCGTGTCCAAGCGCCGACATGGACGTCCAGGTCGGCGAAGTCCGCGCGGCCTTGGGCGGTTGCAAGGATCGGGTCGCGTGTCCAGGCGGGGTCGCCCATCGACCGGGCCAGGGCGCGCCATTGGTCGTCGGTCATGCACGCGATGGCGACCCAGCGTTCATCGACGAGGGCATCGCTCTTGGCGCCCGCACAGGGGTAGCAGCCGTGCGGCGCCACGCAGTCGTACGGCAGCTTGTTGCCCGTGGGCTCGGCGGCGCGGCCGTTGGCGAAGTAGTCGAGGAGCGACGGGCCCGCCAAGCCGACCCCGACCTCGAACTGGGATAGGTCGACGCGCTGTCCGCGACCGGTGTGCCGCCGTGCTTCCAACGCGGCCAGGATGGCGAACGCACCGTGCAGTCCAGCACAGTGGTCGTTGTACGAAAACCCGATCCCGATGTCCTTTCGGCCGGGCACACCCGTCAAGTACGTGAGACCCGCCAAGGCGTGGATGGTGGGGGCGTAGGTCACGAAGCCGGACCACGGCCCGCCGGCGCCCATGCCGGACATCTGCACGTAGATTGCCCCGGGATTCGAGGGGCTGACCATGTCGTAGCCCACCCCCCAGCGGTCGAGCACGCCAACCGAGAAGTTGTCAATGACGACATCGGCAGCTTCGGCGAGCCGTTGGCAGGTGGCCCGGCTCTCCGCGTGAGACATGTCCAGCGCGACTGCCCGTTTGTTTCGGTTCCAGGTAACGTAGTAGACGCCATCCGGCGCGTTCGCGCCCATGCGAGTGGCCGAGACGACCTTCACCACGTCCGCGCCCAGGTCCGCAAGCACCCGCGTGGCGAACGGTCCAGCCAGAACATGCGTGAAATCCAGGACTCTCACACCGGTTAGGGGCCGGAGGTCTGGTTGCGTTTGGGAAGACGCCGTAGGGGACGGGCATGTCCCGTCCCGCAGCGGGCGCGTTAGCCTCGCTAGCTTTTTGACGGCCTCGGTATCGGCACCTACTCTGCCGTAGGGACCAAGGCGCCAGGGCGTATCTTCGAACCGGTACGGCGCACCGGGTCCGCGAACCGGATCTCGGGCGATGGGGTAGTCCACCCACCAATCCCGGGCTTCGAGCTGGGGATTCTCTGCGACCTTGTCGATTGCGAGCACCCAGCCGTACGGCGCGTGGTGGTCCTGGGCTTCGAAGAACAATTCCTCCACGTCGCGGGTCGCGACCCAGTTGCGCAGCACCTCCATGAACCGGCGGATATAGTCGCGGCGGTGTTCCGGTTCCTGGTACTTGGGGTCGAGCAGATCCTCCTGGGCGTCCTTCTCGATCAGCCACACCAGTTGGTTGTCGAAACTCGGCGTCGGCGTGACCATGATCGCCCCATCCCTGGCCGGCATGACGACGTAGGCGTTGGACCAGTGCAGGCTGCCGCGGCGTTCCAGCGCCGGACTGGCTGCATTCGGCATTCTGTCGTGGTACCAGTACCACAGCAGAACGTGCTCGAGGCACGAGGCGATGCACTCGTGTACGGACACATGGACCCGTTGTCCGGTACCCGTCTCGCGTACCCGATAAAGTGCCGCCAGTGCCGCAATGGCGGTGTAGGCGCCTGACAGGATGAAGTTCAGGTCACCGAAGGTCTTAAGTGGCGGCGTGTCAGCGTCACCGGTGGTTGCCACCGCGCCGCCCAGCGCCCCGGCCACAAGGTCCGGGGCGAGGTAGTCGCGCCAAGGTCCGTCCGGACCGAACGAGGAGGTCTCGACTACGACAAGCTCCGGCCGTAGTCGACGCGCTTCGTCGAGGCTCGCCTCGGCGACGCCGAATGCACCCGTAGCTACCAGCACGACATCGGCACGGTCGACGAGTTTCTCCAACAGGGCGCGACCGGCTTCCGTGTCCGGTTCGAGAGTCACGAAACGGCGGCTGGAAGCGAAGAATGCGTGCCACAGCGACACGCCGGGCGTCGTGCCTTCGAGGCGGGGTCCGCGCCGGCGCAGCGGGTCGCCATCCGGAGGTTCCGGCCGGACTACCTCGGCGCCGAGGTCGGCGAGCATCTTGGCACCGTAGATGGCACGTTCGTCGGTGAGGTCGAGGATCCGCAGGTTGTCCAGGGCGCCGCGTGGCACGGTTGGTGTTCTCTTCAACGGCAAGGCGCGACGATCATAGTACGAACGGACGGATTCTGACCGGCGCGTCCGGTAAAATGAGGTCCGACGCCGGTGGAAAAGCGCCCCGAACCATGGCACGGAACGCAGAAATCGACGGCCAGCGTGGATCCAGTTGGACGCGACGAACCCTGACGGTATTGCTGATGGGCGGTTCGGTCGCCTTCGCCGGGCCGGTATGCGCCGTGGACTTGGCGAAGGCGGTCGCGGACGGAAAGACGTCGCTGGGGTTCCGCTACCGGCTTGAGCACGTAACCCAGGACGGCATCGACGAAGATGCTCTGGCGTCGACGGCGCGGGCCCGGTTGACTTGGAATTCAGCCGAGACCGACAACTTCATGTTCGGTATCGAGACCGACTATTCCTTGATCCTTGGCATCGAGGACTTCAACTCCACCACCAACGGGCGCACCGAGTACCCCGTCGTCGCGGATCCCAAGGGCTTGGACCTCAACCAGGCGTTCGTCAAGTACGGCAACGGCGGCACCACGGTGACCGTGGGTCGGCAGCGCATCAACCACGGCCGCCAACGTATTCTGGGGGGCGTCGCCTACCGCCAGAACGAGCAGACCTACGATGCACTGCGCATCCAGGGCAAGGCCGGCGCCATCGACCTCGACTACAGCTACATCCACAACGTCAACCGAATCTTCGGCCCGGGCGATGCGGCGCAGCCGGGTGACTGGTACGGCAATTCCCACGCCTTCCGGGCCACGGCGTCACCCGCCGAGGGACACAGCCTGGCGGGCTTCGCCTACCTGTTCGACCTGTCGAACGCGAACGGCCCGCCCAACTCGAACGCAACCTACGGCGTGGACTACGAAGGCAAGTTCGAAGCGCTGACGGTAAACGCCGCGCTGGCCCGTCAGAGCGACTACGCCGACAACCCGATGTCCTACGACGCGCTCTACTACTCGGTGCAGGGCGTTGCTACTCTGGGCGCGCTGACGTTGACCGGCGCCATCGAAGTGCTCGGCAGCGACGGCGGCGCGGCCGGTTTCCGCACGCCGGTGGCCACGCTTCACAAGTTCCAAGGCTGGACGGATCGTTTCTTGGCGACGCCGGCCTCGGGCGTTCGCGACACCTGGTTCAGCGTTGCCGGCAAGGTCGGCGGTGCCACGGTGACGGGCGTCTTCCACGACTTCCAGGCCGACGACGGCGGTGCGGACTACGGGTCGGAGATCGGCCTTGCGATTACCTACCCGGTGCGTGACAACTTGTCTTTTTTATTCAAGACCGCGCAGTACTCGGCGGACGAACATGCCAGCGACATCACCAAGATTTGGTTGATGCTGGACTGGAAGTGGTAGGGTGCCGGAAGCGTGCTTCAGTAGCGTATCGTCCGAGACACCAATTCCGCTTTCAACGAGTCGCGCGCTTCGTTCCATCGCTTGGTTAGGACGCAGAAGTCGACCGGCGTACCGACGGCTACTTTGCGGGGAACTCCCCCGGGGCTGTCGAGCGGTGTCAGGAACAACTCAAGCGCTTGTTCGGGGCTCAGCGTCTCGTCTTCGCCGACGATCTGCCCATCCGACGTGCGCCGCGCCACCGCCGCACGCATGGCGCCCCAAGGATCGGGGTCGCCGTAGGGTGAGTCCGTCCCGCCGCCAAGGGGGATGCCCGCTTCCAGGAAGCCGCGGCACCGATAGAGGTTGTCGTGGTCTTCGCCGGGAACGTCGCGTAGGTATCGATCGCCCCGCTCCGCGATGAAGTTGGGCTGCGTGACGACGGTGACGTGGCGCCCGTCCCCGGAAACCTCCTGCAGGAGCCGCATGGTCGGCGCATCGGTAACCGAGGCGTGTTCGATGCGGTCTCCCGGCAGCGTGCCGGCATGGCGTAGCGCCGCCAGGGCGAATACCAGCTCCGTGCGCGTCACGCAGTGGAATGCGACCGGCCGCCCGCCGCGGTGTGCTCGGGCAACCCGTTCTTGGAGGGCGTCCAAGTCTGGTAGCGCCGCGTCATCCAGCATGATCTTTAGCGACCCGCTGCCGAGCGACTCGTCACCCATCAGGTTCACGCGTTGGCATAGGTCGAGTTGTCGGTAAAGCGATTCGGTCGTCTTGTCGTTCGTGTAGGTGGCGTCGGTGATGCCCGTGATGCCGTACCCGGCCAGAAGGCGTGACGTCTCCTCCACCGCCGGGACGAGATCGCCGTCTTCGGCGAGCCGTTCCCGCAGCAACCCATCCAGCCTGAACAGTTGTCCGTTCGCCGTTTCGATGCCAAGCCGGCGGCCGGCGAGCGAGTTGACGAACCACATCTTTCCCGAGCGGTGCTGGATACGAACCGGCCGGTCGCCTCGGATTTCGTCGAGGGTGTGGCCATCGAGCATCCCGGCGACCGACTCGTGGTAGCCGACACCGCGAATCCAGTCTTCACCGGCTGCGGCTTCCAAAGCCGCTTCAAGTTCGGTTCGCGTCGTTACGGACGGCGGGCCGCACACCACGGAACGCCGGGCGGCGGCCAGTGCGAAAAGGTGGATGTGGTGGTCGTTCAGCCCCGGTAGCAAGGCACCACCTCGAGCGTCGAAGCTGTCTTCGCCAGAGAAGGCGAGACCGTGGCCGATCTCGACGACCCGACCGTCGCGGCAGCGCACATCCAGGTTGGCGGTTCCACCGACTTCGGCGTTGACGATCAGAAACGCCCCATGCTCGCCGATAGCGTCCGACGCCATTGCGCTGTGTTTCGGTCGGCTTACTCGGCGGCGAGCTTAGCACACAGGCACCTCGAACCGATGGGACACCCACCTCCGAACACCCACCGAGAACCGAAGGACAACCTGCTTTGAGGAGTACAATCTTGCCGAGCTAGCGGATCGGATGCCGACCGTGAGAACGATGACGCTCATGGAACTCGCCGCCCGCCTCGGTTCAACCGCGGGTTACGAGTCCCTATCGACCGCCGCGGGAACGCCATGGGTGGCTGTCTGTCTCGACGGCCAGCCGTCGCCGTCGTTTCACGCCCAACCGAATTGCCCGGTGGTTGGCATCTGCGAAAGCAACGAACCGCCCACCGGCGAGGTCCCCGACGTAGTCGACGTTGTCGTGGCACCGGAAGAGGCGGCGGTGGTCGCCGGAGCGATCGATCGCAATCCAGTTGCCGCCTCCGTCCTGGTGCGCCTGCTCCGGCACAACGCCCGGGTCGGCGCTCCCGACTCCGGATTCGCCGAGTCCCTGGCGTACTCCGCCCTGCAACACGGCGCGGAGTTCCGGGCTTGGCTGGCCGGCCGGGCACCCCGCTCGCCGCGTCCCGAGCCGGACGCGCCGGTGGTGCTGATTGAGCGCGGAGACGACGCGTTGCGCATCACCCTCAATCGGCCCCACAAGCGCAACGCCTATTCCGCGAGCCTTCGCGACGGCCTTTGCGAAGCCTTGGAACTCGCGATGGCCGATGACTCGGTTCGACACGTCGTGCTGGACGGTGCCGGTGCCTGCTTCAGCGCCGGCGGCGACCTTGACGAATTCGGCGAAGCGACTGACGCGGGCGTCGCCCACGCTTCCCGGATGGCGCGCAATGCGGGTGCGCTGATCGATTGCCTGCGGGACCGCATCGAGGCGAGGCTGCATGGCGCATGCATCGGCGCGGGCATCGAGTTGCCGGCCTTCGCAGAGCGGGTGGTGGCTCGGGAAGATGCGTTCTTTCAGCTCCCTGAAGTCGGCATGGGGCTCATCCCGGGGGCTGGCGGAACGACCAGCATTCTGCGCCGAATCGGCAGACGCCGACTGGCGTACATGGCGTTGACGGGCGCGAGGATCGACGTCCGAACCGCCCGCGACTGGGGGCTGATCGACGCCGTGGAGGAGGGGTCTGGCCTATAGGTCCACGTCGTCCCGAATCGGATGCTCGAAGCATAGGACGCGTCCGTCGGGGTCGCGGACCTCGAGCTGCTTCATCCCGTAGAAAGCCACGTATGGCGGCTCTAGGTCGACGCCGTTGGTCACGAACCGTTCGTGCAGGACATCGACGTCCTCGCAAAGGAAATACAGGGCGATATCGCTCCGGTTTTCGGCCAACCCTGCCAGGCGTTCCGGGTCGGCTTGCTCCAGCATGATTCGGGCACCTTCCATGGCGAGCATGCACCAGGCCAGTTGCCCGTCCGGGTCGTAGCGGTTCGTCAGCGTGAATCCGAGTTGATCACAGAAGAACGCGCGGGAGCGCTCGATATCGCTGGTGAATAGCAGGGGCAGGGGTGCGTGCACGTTCTCCTTGGGTGACGTCAGCCTGTCCTTGACCACGCGCCGCAGCAGCTTGCCGGTCTCGTTGTAGGGCAGTTCGCTCCAGAACTCGATGACCTCGGGTACCCGAGAGGATCGCATGTGTTCCTTGACCCAGTCCTTCAGCTCCTGGACCAGCATCTCGTTGGCGGGCGTGTCGCTTTTCACGACGACCGCGCTTGCCACGGCCTCGCCCCACTCCTCGCTAGGGATGCCGACCACCGCCGCGTCGATCACTGTGTTGTGGGCGATCAGCATGTCCTCGATTTCGCCGGGTGACATGTTTTCGCCGCCGCGGACGATGACGTCATCGGCGCGGCCATCGAGGAACAAGTAGCCGTCGGCGTCCAAAAAGCCCGCATCACGGGTGGGAAACCAACCATCGGTATCCACAAGGCTGCCGCGATCCTCGTATTCGCCCGACACCTGCTCGCCGCGGACATGTATCTCGCCGCGCTGTTCGGGTCCGAGAACCTGCCCATTCTCGTCGCGCACTTCGATTTCGATGCCGGGCAGGGGAATGCCGACGGAGATGAGCCGCCGACGCGCATCCGGGTCTTCGCTCACTGCAGCGGTACGGTGTTCGTCCGGACCGAGCACGGTGATCGTGGAACTCGTCTCGGTAAGCCCGTAGGCATTGGTGAAGTCGGTGTCGGGAAACAGCGCCATGGCTTTTTCGACGACTGCCAGCGGCATCTTGCCGCCGCCGTAGGACAGGGACTGGAGGTGATCCATGCCGGCGGTCTTTTCGCCTTCGAGGGCGTCGACGATCCGCGCCAGCATGGTGGGCACCACGAACGCCGTGGTGATGCGTTCGTGTCGCGCGGTTTCGATCCAGCCGTCGGCGCTGAAGTTGGCGAGCTGCACGACCCTTCGCCCAGCGTAGACCGAGCTCAACGCCGCCGCGATGCCGGCGATGTGGTAGGGCGGCACGCAAACCAAGGCCGCTTCGTCCTCGTCGGCGGACATGAACTCCACCGAACTGACGATGTACGAGACCAGGTGCTTGTGGCGCAGCACGGCCGCCTTGGGGACGCCCGTCGTCCCGCTGGTGAAGAGCAGCACGCCGACATCGTCGGGATCCATCGACCGCTGCTCGTGTTCGCCGCCGCCGGTGCGGGCGACGTCGAGGAAAGCCTGCCTGGAGAGGGCCATTACGCCCTCGCGGTCCCGGAAGTCGGCGAGGCGGTCGTTGTCGGTGATGAGAAAGGCGGGCTGAACGCGCTTGAGCAGCGCGTCGATCTCGTCGCCGGTAAGGCGGTAGTTGATGGGTACGTACGGCACGTTGGCCCAGCCGCTCGCGAACAGTGCGACGGGCACCGCCACGTTGCTGACGTCGAGCATGGCCACCCGGGATGCGCCGGACTCCCTGATGCGGTGCGCGGCGGCGCCGGCGGCGTCGTAGAGTTCTTGGTAGGTGATCGAGGAGCCTTCGGCAGGGTCTGTGAAGGCGATGCGATGGCCGAATCCGGACGTGGCCATCTCGAGGAGCATCATGGTGTTCACGGGCTCGGGCTCCGTGCAAGAAAGACGGGAGCGGTCAGTCGGTCTTGGGCAGCTTTTTCGCGTCCTTGACGGTCAGCGCGGCGTTGCCCGACGACAGCGAACCGTCTCCGGCCTTGACGCATAGAACCTCCAGCGAACCGTCCCCGTTGACGTAGCGCTTGCCGATCGCGGTCCCGTCGGAGTGGCCCGGGTCCACGGCACCGCCATTGGCACCGTCTCCTTCGACCATCGGCGCGCCACCGCAGGACAGTTCGACATCTCCGTCCGGTGCGGAGATCACCATGATCTCGGTCGTGCAGACGGCGCTCTTTAGACGTTTACCGGCGGACAAGGTCGGCATGAATCCCCTTCGAATCTCTCGGTGTTTCACGAAAACGCAACATTGTACCCAAAACCGGATCGAGTGGGCCGAGTGCGGCCAAGGGTCAGCAACTTGGTTGCGTGCCTCCGCCGGCCGCGGCGGCACCGTTCATCCGGAACGCGCACCGCTCGGGGGCGGCGGATTCGCACACGGACCGGAGTGGTGGTGGAAAAGCTTCATCTCGCCGCTCTCGGCGATGAAGCCGTTGGTGGCGGCGCAGATCGAACCGGGGAGTTCCTCGTAGCAGGTCACCATCACGACGTCGCCGACCACGATTGCCTTGGCGTTGTAGAAGTCGATTCCGGGCTGTTCGGGATTGCTCAAGATCCGCCGCCAGCTTTCGAGGATCTCGCGGCGACCGGTGATGGTCGGCCAACCGGGATGGACGCAGAACGTCGCGTGATCGGCGGCCCACAGGCGCTGCATCGCCTCGATGTCCTTCTGCGCGAACGCCATGTAGAAGGTGTCGTTGGCGAACAATGCATGCTCTTCGGCATTCATGTAAGCAGCCGGGTGGCGTAGGCGACGGTACCCTTGGTCAGCGTGTGTCGTTGGCGAAAGTTCTCGCTGGCCGTCGCGGGCGGTGTGCGCGATGCCTGCCAGGAGTTGAGGCCGTCGTACCAGGTGCACAGCAACATGCGGCCCGTCGGGGCTGTCGTGTCCTGCTGGCGGAACAGTCCCTGTGGCTCGGCTTGATATTGGTCGACGTTCTCGAAGGTCTTCCACGCCTCGAAAGACAGGGCGGCGATCTCGTCCACGTCCTTGTGATCGACCTCGAAGAACCGGAACACGTACAACCCTTCTCGCGTGCGCGGCGCATATTCCGTTGGGCGTACCGTCGGTTCGAGCAGAAGCGTGTTTGCCGCGACGACTTCGTCCATCCCGGCGATGGCGTCGTGGACGTGGTCGACATCGCCGTAGCTAACGACGATCCAGTCTCTT
>JAPOYW010000217.1:5389-13514 GCA_026706425.1 Gammaproteobacteria bacterium | reverse complement strand
ACTCATCATGGACCAGACGTTGGTATTGCCCATCCACTTCCACGACTCCTCGCCCCAAGTGTCGTTGCCGAACTCGCCGGCCTGGGGGATCGTCTTGAACACCCACATCTGCCGGCCCGTCCTGACATCGAAGCCCCGAACGTCCCCGAGCGGGACGTTGTCCCGCCAATTGCGGAGCATGTGCGAGCCGTCGTGGGTCTGGTTGCCCAGCACGACGACGTCGCCGCACAGGGCCGGTGCGTAGTTCCACGTGTTCGCGCGGCGGGACAGCGGGCGGCGCAGTCCCTTGGTCAGGTCGACGCGGCCGTCCTCCCCGAAGCCGGGAAGAGGCTCGCCCGTGTCCGTCGACAGCGCGATGAGCCAGCCGTCGCTCGTCACCAACAGGACGCGGTCGCCGTCATCGCCCCGGTGATAGGCCAGACCCCTCGTGGAGAAACCGAATACCGGCGGGCGGGGACCGTCGCCGGTACCCGGATCGTAGGTCCACAGCGTCCGGCCGGTGATCGGATCGATGGCGGCGACGGCCGAGAACGCGGTGCGTACGAACAGACGGCCAGCCACCATGAGCGGCGTCGCCTTGAAGCCGTCCGGGGTCTTGCGCCGGTTGAGAAGGCCCGTGTAGCGGTGGTTGTCGAACGCCTCCCAAACCCAAGCGACGGCAAGGTCGTCGACGTTGTCCGACGACACTTGATCGAGGGGCGAGTATTTCTGGGCGCGCAGTCCGCCCCCGTAGGCCGGCCAGTCGCCATGCGCGGTCGTGTAGTCCACCGGGCGCTGCCGGTCAGCGGGCAGCGCCTTGATCGCCGGCAGCTCCGCGACCTGCACCTGTGCGCTAGACGGCTGCTCGGCTTTTGCGACGCGCTTGTCGCGAACCGCCAGCCACGCCACGTCGATCTTTTCGACCCCCCGGCGGTCCCGCTCCGCAGCAAGCCAAAGACCCCGTTCGTTGTGCGCCTCACCGCCCTGGGGCGTCAAATGGCAAAAGCTGCAGTCCTTGGCGCCGTAGTCCAGGGCCGGGACAAGCAAGTCCGGACTTGCCGCAGCCGGCTGGAACAGCGTTGACGTGGCGATCAACGCGGAGAGCCGCACCAAACAACGCGATTTCGGTGGGTTACGTGTCATGGACTTGATCCATTGCGTCCGTCGGGCCCGCCGACGGTGAACCGCCGAGTCGCCCAGCACGCCAGTTCAAACGATCATAACCCACGCTCACACACCAGCGCCCCGCCTTGACCCGCCCTTTACGCGCGGGCCTGTCGCGAGTACAACGCAACGCTATATCGTGGAGGCGAAAGCGGGGAGGTTCGCGATGCAAACGTTCCGGAAGCTGGCGAGCGTCGTTGCGGCCTTGGCGTCGGTCACGTTCGTCTTGGCTAGCGAGACGTCCCTCGATTCGCGGGATTGGCGCGAGCACCCCGAAGACTACTCCGCTTTGCGCATGGAACTCGGCTGGGCCGACGACTTTCGCGCGCGCTGCGAACGCGACTATCCGGTTGGCAGATTGAGCGCCTTGATGCGTGCGGCACAATGGTCGGAGACGGTCGAATCGGGGCGGCTTTGGCTGGAGGGCTGTCCGGTGGACGTTCGTGTCCACGACATGGTGCGAATCGCCCTTGCGGAGTTAGGACGTTCCGAAGAGAGCGAGGTCTAGGGTCTGCTGGATTCCATCTTGGCGACAGGGGACGGTCGGACTCCCGAGACCGCGTACGTAACGATCTCCGTCGGTGAAGGATATGCGTTCCTGTACCTGCTTCGTCTTCAGCTTGTGGGTCGCACGACAGTCAAGGACGAGGTCGGCCGGCCTGTCGGGGATGTCCTGATCGTCAAGGACAACGAGGGCAACGAACTCCCCCTGCACTTCTCTCCCAAGGCACATTTCGCCCGCATCCAAGCTGTGTCGGAATCTGTGCCTGCGGAACTCTTCAGAAGGCTAGAGGAAGCGATTGGCCCCCCTCCGGACGACCCTGAAGAGGCGCGCAAGGCAATCCTGAAGTGGATCAGGTCCCGCCACCCGAAGAGAGAGAAGAGATCACGGCCACACTCAGGAACATCAACCTATTGTGACGCGGCCTATTGCGACGCGGCACATCAGCGTCCAGCCGAAATCGCTGTGCAAGCTGCGTTGCTGACGGATAAAAAGAAGCCCCGTCTTGCGACGGGGCTCCGGTGAATCAAGGTCAGAATCCGGGTTCCCCCCGATGGTGGCCCTGGTTCGCTGCCTCTTCGCTCACCCGTCAGCGAGCGGAGCACAGCCGACTCACAAGTCGTTATTTTTCGACGCCTTTCTACGTCGCCCCGCTCCGCAGTCGCGTCCTGCGCCACGAGGTTTCGTCGAGACGACCGTCGTTGCCCGCCGGCTCAGGGCCAGCTTGCCCCGGCGTCCGGTACCACGCCGTCGATTGCTCGCCACGCTTCCCGGCTGCCGCCTCTCCGTTGGATCCCCTAAGCCTTGGAGATCCCGGTGCCCTTTGGCTGAAGGGCTTCGGTTCTCGGTCCGGTTTGCCTACCCTTCCTGCGCCGAAACGCCGTTCAGGTGTGCGCCGTATCCGAGTCCGTGTGACTGAATCTACTCCTACCAGCCCGGGGCGCAAGACGTCCAAAGCGCGTTTTTGATGAATTAGATGCAAGGTGCGGGGGATATCGTGTGCATAACTGGACCTAGGGGTGTGATCAAGGTGTGTGCCCGTCGACGGCCGGCCGGCTCAGACCGGCTCTCTTGGCAATGCAAACAGCGCGTTAGGTCCATCGAGCCGGTTGATAACCCGCGCCTTCTTCCCATCCCCGCTTGCCTACCGCGAAGGCTCTCCGACAAACTCTGCGGACGATGAAGTTCGGCGTGCTCCAGTTCTTCAGTTGGCCCGGCCGTCGCGTTCCCTTGGGGACCGTCTACGACCGCGCACTCGATCGAATCCGGATCATGGATCAGGCCGGCTACGACGCGGTCTGGCTTGCCGAACACCACTTCTCCACCTACAGCGTCTGTCCGTCGGTGCACATCATGGCCATGCACGCCGCCGACATCACCCGCAACCTGAGAATCGGCACGGGCGTCAGCCTGGCCGCTTTCTACCACCCGCTCCGGCTGGCGGAAGAGGTGGCGCTGCTCGACAACCTGTCCGGCGGGCGGGTCAACTGGGGCGCGGGAAGGGGCTTCGACGCCACCGAAATGCGGGTGTTCGGCGTCGAGCGGGACGAGTCCTACGACCGGTTCCGCGAGAACGTCGACATCGTGCAGAAGGCATGGTCGTGCGACCGGCTGACCTACGAAGGGCGGTTCAACACCTACCGAGACGTCGAAGTGCTGCCGAAGCCGCTGCAGAACCCCATGCCAACGTGGATCGGCGTAAGTTCCCAGGACGCCATCGACTGGGCCGCAAGCCAAGGCCACGCCATCCTCATGGATCCCCACTCGACCCACGACGAGATCGGCCGCAAGTACGCCCGATACCGCGCCGCGCTGCCAGCCGGGTGTGACGGTCGAACCCGTCCAACGCCGATGGCACGGCTGATCGCAATCGCACCGACCGACGCGGCTGCCGAAGCGGTGGCTCGAGCAGGCGCCCGCTGGACGGTTGAGTCCTATGTCGGCGTGCGCGGCGGTGCATCGAAAGAAGAGCGCATCCGGCGCTACGTGGACGAGGTCATCATCCACGGGTCGCCGGCGAAGGTGGTCGACGAACTCAAACGCCTGGAGGAGGAGATTCCCCTCGGCTACCTGCTGGCGTCGATCCTCAGCCACCAGACCCTGGTGCTGCTCACCGACGAGGTGATTCCCCGGATGTGACCGATGAGCACGAACCCGAGTTTCCAGAAGAACGGAAGCGATTGGAGACGCGAATTGCCGCGCCGTCCTTGTGGGACCAGTTCGTCGGCTTGCTCGCGCGGTCGGGCCATTCCATACCCGCCGAGTTACGCCTTAAGTGGGCGGACTGTCCGGTCGGGACCGACGCGGCAGTGCAGGCCGCGTTGATTCGCGTCTATCGCGACGACCCCAAGCTATCCGCGTTCTGCGAAAGCCTCGTTGATCTCGACGAGGGAATGCAGGAGTGGCGCTATCGGCATCTGAAGATGGTGCAGCGCACTATCGGGACCAGGACCGGCACCGGTGGATCCTCGGGTGCCGAATACCTGCTGTCCACCGTATTGGCCGGCCCGTTCTTCCCGGATCTCTGGGAAGTCAGGGACCGTTTCTGATCACCGGTTCGGCGACCAAGACGTGACCAAGTCCGCCGATCCCGGCCGGCACGACGCCCGCCGCCTTGCCCAACACTATTCTCGATTCCGGGTGGGCGGTGCTGCGGTTCTTTCAGTCGGAACGGTTGAACCCGCCCCTGCTGCGCACCGTCAGCCAGACGCAACTCGCCAGGTTGGCCAAAGGCATCGACGCGCTGGACGTCGACCCCAAGGTACTGTCCTGGGACCGGGACCTGCCCCTGGAACGACGAGGCGGGTTTCTTGCGCTCAACACGCCGGGTGCCGGCCAACTCGCGGCTCGCCTGCGAAGTCGCGACGTGTTCACCGACCACCGCGGCACAATCCTGCGGTTGGGACCGGCACCCTACGTCACCAACGCGCAGTTGGACGAAGCAGTCGGTCTGCTCGGCGAGGCAGAGGAAACGGCCCCATTCAATCGCGGCTGGCGCATTGCCGGACCGGGGAGGGCAGCGGAGACGCAGTCGCTACGGAACATCGCCCCTTTCAAACAGGTGCCGAGTTGCGGCCGCTGGCGCTCCTTTCGAGATCAGGTGCAAAGGGATCGCGGCGGGCGTCACCGTCCGGTAGACGAACATCGCCCTTTTCATTGGCCGCGAAGGTTTCGTCAAATCGCACTTCACAGTCCGCAGGTTTGCGCCGGAAGCCGATATCGCGCACAGTGTTCGGTTGGCATCGGATCGGCAAACGACCCGCAGCCACGACAGACCGACAGAAGGAACCATCCATGAAAGTAGCCGCCGCCATCGCCGATGCGATGAAGCGGGAGGGGATCGACACGATCTTCACCTACCCAGTCAATCCCATCATCGAGGCCGCCGCCGTGGCCGACATCCGTACCATCGTCGTGCGTCAGGAGCGCATCGGGCTGCACATGGCGGACGCGTACTCGCGGCTGTCGTCCGGGAACAAGATCGGCGTGTTCACCATGCAGCACGGGCCGGGCTCAGAGAACGCGTTCGGCGGCGTTGCGCAAGCGTACTCCGAGTCGGCGCCGATCCTCGTGCTACCAGCCGGGTACCCGCGACGCCTGATGAACTACTACCCGAATTTCAACTCGACGCTGAACATGCGCCATGTCACCAAGTGGGCCGAGCCGCTCACCATGGGCCGGGCCATCCCGGAAGTGATGCGTCGGGCATTCTTCCAATTGCGCAACGGTCGCCCCGGGCCCGTGCTGATCGAAGTGCCGGTGGATGTGTTCGGCGAGGATGTGCCCGACGGCTGGAAGCATACGCCGAGCTACGCCACGCGGGTCGGTCCGGATCCGGCGGACGTGGACCGTGCCGCCGAGGTGCTGGCCAACGCCGAACGCCCGGTCATCTACGCCGGCCAAGGCGTGCACTACGCCGAGGCGTGGAACGAACTCAAGGCGTTCGCCGAGGAGTGGCAGATTCCGGTGACCACCAGCCTCGAGGGCAAGAGTGCATTCAACGAGACCCATCCGCTGTCGCTCGGGTCCGGCGGTCGCGCCAATCCCCGGGCCGTGAAGACCTTCCTGAACGAAGCCGACGTGATCTTCGGCGTCGGCTGCAGCTTCGCGCTGACCGGCTTCGGCGTACCCATGCCCCGCGGCAAGACCATCGTCCACGCGACGCTTGATCCCATGGATCTGAACAAGGACGTCCCAGCCGAGTACGCGCTCATCGGCGATGCGAAGTTGAGCCTCGCTGCACTCGGCGAGGCAATGGCGGACCGGGACCACGCCCAGGCGGACAGCCGCCGGGGGGCCGTGCAGAAGCGGATCGCCGATCTCAAGGCCGCGTGGCTCGGCGAGTGGCAGGCCAAGCGCACCAACAACGAGGCGCCGATCAACCCTTACCGGGTGCTGAACGAACTGAATCAGACCGTGGACATCGACAATACCGTCATCACCCACGACGCCGGCAGTCCGCGCGACCAGCTCTCCCCGTTCTGGACGTCGACGACCCCGCTGTCCTACATCGGCTGGGGCAAGACGACCCAACTCGGCTACGGCCTGGGTCTCGCCATGGGGGCCAAGGTGGCGGAGCCGGAGAAGACCTGCATCAACGTCTGGGGCGACGCGGCGATCGGCTTCACGGGGATGGACTTCGAGACCGCCGTCCGGGAGCGGATTCCGATCCTGTCGATTCTCATGAACAACTTCTCGATGGCCATCGAGATACCGATCATGCGGGTCGCCCAAGAGAAGTACGGTTCGACGGACATCTCCGGGAACTACGCGGACATGGCGAAGGCGTTCGGCGGCTACGGTGAACGGATCACGGATCCAAGCGACATCCGCGCCGCGATCGAGCGGGGGATCGCGGCCACGAAGGACGGGCAGCCAGCATTGTTGGAGTTCATCACCGACAAGGAGATCACGATCTCGAACGAGTAGGCCGCAGCCCTTCGTTGGGACGAGTATTCGCCGCAGCGATCTGCCGACGAACGGTTGAGACACAAGGTCTTTGTCCGTCGTTAGCCATCGATGGATAGTTATTCGCGCATGGCTAACAATGGCTAAAGAGCGACTCGGTCTCGCCGATAGGGAAGACTGCGGCAAGCCAACCCGGCGTGGCGACGTGGATTTGCGGCGCCGATGTATGATGGCCACTCCCGCTCCGCCGACCGGTGCTTAACCACGTCCAATGACTGAGTTCCCGCTTCCTGCCGCCCCGCCCCACCTGCTCGACGATGAGGCCATGCGCCGCTTCGTCCGCGAGGGATACTTCGTCCTGAAGTCGGAACTTCCGAGGGAGTTCCACGACCGCATGCACGACGCCCTCGATGGGCTGGATGAAAGGGGCCCGCTCGGCCACAACAACCTGTTGCCGTGCGTGCCGGAACTTGCGCGCCTGCTCGACGAACCCGTGGTGCGCGGCGCAATGACCTCCATTCTCGGACCGGGCTACTACCTGCACTTCCATCGCCACGATCACTTCGCGCTCAACAACGAAGCGCAACCCCTGCACAAGGACGGCGACAACCACTCCCACAACGCCGTGGACGGCCTGCGGCGGATCCACCGGACCCGCTTCGCGATGTTGTTCTACTACCCGCAGGACACTCCCCTCGAAAAAGGCCCGACGGGGATCGTGCCACGCAGTCAGTACGTGCCCCGGCGAGCGCTGGAGGCGGCCCGCTACCGGCTGAACGAGTTCAACAACCGCATTCGCAAGGAGATCGAGGCCGAGATCGGCGAGAGCGCGTTCAGCCCGCGGGGAAGGGAGCTTTGGCGGGAACGACGGCAGCGGTTCCACGCGGAGAACCCGGAAGCAATGGCCGAGTTGAAGGCGTTGGACGAGCCCTGGGAGTCGGCGAAGATCCCGCTTCTCGGCGACGCGGGGACGGTCGCCATCGTCCATTTCGACATGGTCCACGGGCGTTACAGCGCCAACACAACGGACCTAAGCCGCCACATGGTGAAGTTCCTGTTCACCCGCGACCGGGAGCCCGTGGGTCCCGCCTGGAACGGGAACGCTGCACCCTGGCCTGACGAAGACGACCCGCTCGGACCCGTCTGGCAAGCGACTTGGGATTGGCACCGCCGCACCGCGTCGGAACGGTGCAAGTTCCATCTGCCGAGTGCCATTGACGCCTTGGACGGTGTCGACGACCACGTAGCGCTCGGTGCCGCCTACACCTTGGGCACCCAAGCCGAACGGCGCAAGGACGGCCTCGATGCCCTGTTCGATCGCTTCCTGGGCGACGACCTCGGTCGACGAGTCGTGGCGACCTACGGGGTTGTCGCCGCCGGCGAAGCGGGCGTCCCGCGTCTGATCGAAGCTCTGCACGCCGCGGACGCCGAGTTGGCGGCGCGGATCATCGACGTATTGGGCGACATCGGGCCGCCGGCCGCATCGGCCCTGACAGAACTGACTACCGCCACCCGGCACCAAGATGTCAACGTGCGCCGCTACGCCGTGGAAGCATTGGGCACGGTGGCCCA
>JAPOYW010000217.1:0-5379 GCA_026706425.1 Gammaproteobacteria bacterium | reverse complement strand
TCACTTCGATGCCACGGTCTTGGCCGGACCCTTGGCCGACGAAGACGCCTTGGTACGCCGCAACGCCGCCCTCGCCACTGCCCGCCTCGCTCCCGAGATCGGCGGTGGCGACCAACTCGTTCCGGCGCTGGCCGAGAATCTCTATTACTGGCATCACCATGTTCGCGGCTGGTCCATTGAGGCGCTGCAGCGCCTGGATTCAGCCGCTGCTAGGGACGTCGCCCTGCGCTACCTGTCGGCGGCCCGGTGGGATCCCATGCCCAAATCGGGTGACACGCCCACGGGTGCACCGGCGCCCAAGGGCGTCGTCAAGGCCGTCACGATGCTATGAAACTCGGCGTCAGCCACCAGCGTCCCGAGGACCTCAACGCGAACCGGTTCGCCTACCTCAAGACAATGGGCGTCGAGACCATGGAGGTTCGGCTTGGGAGCCAGGACGCCACCTTCGACACCCTGAGAGCTATCCGCGACCGCGTGAACGGCGCGGGTTTCGAGTTGCACGAGATCATGCTCGACGACCTCTACTCGGCACCCGCTTTCACGCTCGGGCTCCCCGACCGGGATGCCGTGATCGACCGCTTCACCGAATTCGTCACCGACCTCGGGCGCCTCGGCATCGCCTACACGACCTACGCCTGGCATACCGGCGGGGCCTATCAGACCGGGACCACCACGTCCCGTGGGGCTCTCACCCGCGAGTACCGCGACGGCGATGCCCAAGCACTGCCAAACGCCTATTCGGGGACCTACGACGACCACGCAATGTGGGACAACTACGCCTATTTCATCGAGCGCGTCCTCCCGGTTGCCAAGACGTCCGGCGTCAGCCTGCAACTGCACCCCAACGACCCGCCCGTCAACCACCAGGGCGTGGCGCGCATCTTCCGCAGCACGGGCGCGTTCCGAGAAGCCATCGACATCGCCGGCGGCGACACCCATGCGGGCATCCTGTTCTGCGTCGGCACCTGGTCGGAGATGATGGGACCAGACGGCAAAGGCGAAGACATCCCGGCGGCCATCCGCGAGTTCGGCGCCAGCGGCCACATCCACCAGGTGCACTTCCGCAACACGTCGAGCCCGCTGCCGAGCTTCCACGAGACCTTTCCGGACAACGGCTACGTGAACCTCGTGGAGGTCGTGCGCGCTCTAAGCGACGTCGGCTTCAACGGTATCGTGGTTCCCGATCACGTGCCCGGGGACGGACGCATCGAAGAGGCCTATACGTTCGGCTACATCCGCGCGCTGATCCAAGCCTTCGGCGGATAGCCCGCCAACTCAGGTCACCGAGAGACATGGCCACGGCGGCGGCACGCAGCGTCGAGGACTTCAAGAGCGCTTGGCGGCAGAGCATCGCCGTCGTTCCACGGGTGTTCGCGTTTCTCTGGGAGGTGTCGCCGGCGCTGTTCGTCACGCTGGCATGCATCCTGCTGTTCAACGCATTCGCACCGGCGGCCCTGGCCTGGCTCTCCATGAAGGTGATCGTCGACGGGGTCGTCGAGGCCGCGACGACGGGTTCCGGCTGGCTCGCGCTATCGGTTCCGCTCGCCGCGGTGTTCGCAATCTGGATGATCAACGCCGGCCTGTCCTCCGTGGACGTGATCGTGCGCCGCCTGCTCCAGCAGAAGACCGAGGTCCTGGAGTCCGTGAAACTGCTCGAGAAGTCCGCGACGCTTGATATCGCCTTCTTCGAGACGCCACGGTTCTACGACCATCTTCACCAAGCGGTGAACCACCGCTGGTACGTGCACTTGGTCGCGAACCAGTCGTTGAGCCTGCTGCAACAGGGCATCTCCCTGGTTGCGATGCTGGGCCTCTTGTCGGCGCTGCACCCGGTCGCCATCGCCGTGCTGCTGTCGACGGCGCTGCCGAGCCTCTTGATGCAAGGGCACTTCGCCAGGCGGCGGAGCGAGTACTTCGATGAGATGGCGCGCAACAGCCGCCTTCAGGAGTACCTCCACGACCTGCTCACGAGTCGCCAATCCGCCGCCGAAGTACGCGTATTCGGGCTCGCCCGTCACCTCGTCGGCGCCTTCCTCGACCTTGCCAGGACTCAGGTGAACACCTTCTGGACCCGGGAACGCCGGATCCTCGGCGTCGACGTCTGCCTAAGTGCGCTGTCGCTGGTGCGCACCGGCGTCATCTGGGTGTTCGCGGTCGTACAGGCCGTCGTTCCCGGATTTCCCTCGGCGACCTCACCCTCGTGTTCACCGCCTCCATGCAGTGCCGCAGCCAACTCGAGGGGCTGGTGAACTCGATCGGTCAGGTGTTCGAAGGCGTTCTCATGGCGTCTCGGTACTTCCAGTTCATCGACCTCGACCCGCAGTCCGTGGCGGGAACCCTTACCACCGCGCAATCCGCTCGCCCCGTACCCAAGCCGTTCGCCCGGGGTCTGGAGCTTCGGGACGTGGGCTTCACCTATCCGGGGTCCGAGCGGGCCGTGCTCGAGGGACTGTCCTTCGCCATTCCCGTCGGGGCGAAGGTCGCCATCGTCGGCGAAAACGGCCCGGAAAGACCACCATCGTCAAGCTCCTGTCCAGACTCTACGACCCCACGGCCGGTGCCGTGCTGTTGGACGGAACGGACCTGCGCGACTACGACCTAGACGAGGTACGCGGGGCGGTCAGCGTCGTATTCCAGGACTTCGTCCGCTACGAGTTCTCCGTCGCGGACAACATCGGCTTCGGCGACATCCCGGCCGTCGGCGACCGCGAACGGATCGAAGCGACCGCGCGCCGTACCGGGGCGCACGATACAGTCGCCGCCCTGCCCCAAGGCTACGACACGATGCTGGGCAAGACCTACGACGAGGGCGTGGACCTATCCGGCGGCGAGTGGCAGTTCCTCGCCATCGCCAGAGCACTGATGTCGAACGCGGAGATCCTGATCCTCGACGAACCGACGGCCGCACTCGATGCGCTGAAGGAGCAGGAACTGTACGAACGCTTCGCCGCCCTAAGCGAGAACCGGACGGTGGTGTTCATCTCGCACCGGTTCTCCACCGTCCGAATGGCGGATACGATCGTCGTGCTGGAAGACGGTCGCGTGGCGGAAAGCGGTTCGCACGAGGAACTCGTCGCCCTCGGCGGCAAATACGCACGCATGTACACAACGCAAGCAGCCCGGTACGGGCGACGGCGCGCCCTTTCGGGCGCGTTAGGATCGCGCCCGCGGGGCGATGCGAATCAACGGGTTGCGGGGCTTTGTTTCACGCGGACAGCGGTCCGGTGACGATTCGGGACAGTTCCTTGTCCACTAGTTTCGCGTGGTCCAGAACAAGCGTCTCGAAGCCGCCCGCCATTCCCTCGCGCCTCCTGGGTTCGGTAAGCAGCCAGCTCGAATCACTTGGCAGGAAATGCTCCATCTCGGCTTGGTAGGAACCATTCGAAATGGCGTCCCTGCCCGCCTTCGCCCGTTGCCTCAGGATGGCGGCGAACTGGCTTTTGTCTTCCTTCGCCACCTTCGCGGCCACGATGTCGGGTCTGAAGTCCACGCCGCGTTGACGGAGCCACAGAATGTCGAACAAGTCGCGGTGCTTGATGCGCCGCCGTCGCCCGACCAAAGCCATGTGCTTGTCCGCGAATAACTCCTCTTTGCTCGAGGTTCTGAACGAAAACGCATCGCCGACATCGCCCATGCCCGGCACCAAACCGCCAGCCATCCTGAGCGTGATGATTTCCGGGCGGGCATCGAACTGCATGCCTTCGCCCAAGTCGATTTTCATTCTCGGACGGCGTTGGCTGCGGTCCCGCCCGGGAACCTCCGCGCTGACACGCGCCAATGTCGACCCACTCCCCATAGGAGTGCTGACGGAGATCCTGCACCCGGTCAGCTTCTCCGTTTCCACTGCCAAGGTCCCTCGGTCGAGTGTGCGAGGCGCAAATCGCGGCGTGTGGAAGTCCAAGTCCTCGCTGAACCGCGGGCTGCCGTGGCACAACCTGAGGGCCGTGCCGCCGATGAACACGGCGTCGTCGGGCAGCAAGGCGAACCTATGGATCACGTCGAACACCGCCATCGACAGCAGTTCGCTTTCCAATGCCCGTTTCGCATGACCGAGGCCCGGCGCGGCGGCAACAATCGCGTTGGACCAGTCTCCGAGCGTGAAGCTCATGCATGGATCTCCCTTTCCGCATTGGGAATCTCGTCCCATTCGATCAGGTCGGTGTTTCGGCCTACCCGCATCAAGTCTCGGGCGGCAAGGCGCGGCTTCGCACAGGGCAGCCAGTCTTCGGGAGGGCTCGGCATGACGACCTCGTCCATCAAATTCGCCACCGATCGGGCGGTGTGGGTGATCAGTATCAGACCGTACGGAGTTTCTATCCTCCCGCTCCTGCCGGTGGACATGACCGTGATGGCGCCGAGCGGCTCTTGGTCAATCACGCCCCATGTCGACAAGGCCGTTTCCAGGCTGACGTAGCTGAACGAACGAGGGCGAAGCCGCAGGACTATCTCCTCTCGGATCGCGCCTGCGTGGCGCGCGTACCGGTAGGCGTAAAGCCCCCGGCACACATGGACCAGCAGCTTGTCGCGCACCGCCGCGGCGAGCGTCTTTTCGATTGCTCTTGGCGAGTCGTCCGGCAGCAGCGCACCGGCGACTTCGCCTTTGGTGAAGACTGATCGGGCCGTGGCGCTGCACATCGCATCCAGCGCCATACGGAATTGCGCGGATTTCATGGCTGCATCTTAACGCAAACCACCCTTTATAGGTGGGTTGAAGTGCAGTCTGTGACGTTTTCCGCTCCAACCACACCCGGGGTTGGAGTGGAGTAAAGAAAGGGCCACGCCGGTTTGTTCATCTAGAACCTGAAATAGAACTCTTTTCCTGTACCGCAAGCGCAATAGGCTAATCTATCGTTGTTCGCCACTTTCGGAGCAGACCATGGACACCTCGAAGGATTCGGGAGTCCTTTATCCAATGCCGGGTGAGGGGACCCGGACGCGGCGCGTGTGGGAAATCGCCGACGCGGTCACCCGGGAAACCGGACGCCGCGCGGCGAGGCGAGATGTCATTGAACGGTTTGTCGCCGAGAATGGCAATCCGAACACGGCGAACACCCAATACCAGCATTGGAAGGCCGCGTTCGATGCCCGTGGCCAGTCCCGCGAGATGTCGGTCGGGTCGGAACCCGGCCATGTCGGCCCACAGTCGCTCAAAGTGTCAGCGGACGGCCGTGTTGCGATTCCCCAGTCGATGCGTGCAGCCATGTTCCTCGGCGAGGACGGCCACGTCACCGCCCGGGTGGTGGACGGCGAGCTTCGTCTAGTGGCCCGCGGTGCCGCCATACAACGGATGCAGAACGAGGCACGGGCCTACAAGAATCCCGGCGAAAGCGTGGTGGACGAGTTTCTTGGGGACCGGCGCGCCATGTGGGGAGAGCGGGG
>JAPOYW010000579.1 GCA_026706425.1 Gammaproteobacteria bacterium | reverse complement strand
CGCTCTGGGGGCTGCGTTCCAGTGGCGCTCGGCGCCGACGTCGAGGTCGGTCCGGGCCCGCGTCAGGTAGCCTTCGCCGGTCCAGCCGCCCGGGAGGTCGGTTTCGAGTCCGACCATCACGCGAAGGCTGTCGAACTGCCGCAGCTCGTCGCCCGAGTTCTCGCCCGCCGCCTCCGCGCCGAGCGGTCGGCCGAAGTAGCCGGGCGGAACCGCCTCGTGCAGCGCCGGATTCCAGTCGGCGGGTGCGACGTAGGTGAGCAATCCATCCCCGTCGGGATCGGTCCAGAAATTGAAGGGGTGGTTCGCGGGTACGAAGAACTCGTTGGTCCGCTCGACGTTGCCCCGGAACAGCAGCATGTTGCCCACCCGGTCGGTCACCTTGTTGACCGAGTACCCGACCTCCCCGAATAGCGTCCGAGCGCCGTCGAAGTGAAACTCGGCGTCGGCGAAGAGCTGCGCCCGCTGATCGGCGGCGATCATTGTCCGCTGGTCCGAGAAGTCCATGCGGCACAGGGCGCCGCTCGGGTAACCGCCACCGGCCCGGCAGTCCGCATCCGGGAATCGGGGCGTGTCTAGGCCGCCGACCTGGTACGGGGAGTAGGTTCCGTCCGGGTTGACCACGGCGCGCCGGAAACTGCCCGGCGAGCCGCGCCCGGAGTCGAACGAGCCTTCCACGATGTCCCCGTCGCCGTCCGGATCGATGGCGCGGGGGATCATCCAGTCGAACTCGGTTCGGAAGTTCTCGTCCTGTTCGTACCATGTCCCGTAGAGGCCGATATGGCCTCTCGTCGTCTCGAACCCGGACGCGAAGCCGAGGTCGTAGGCGCGGTTCGTCGCGTCCCGGTAGCCGCCGGCGAGCTCGAGCCCCGTGAAGTCCTGGCGCGTGACGATGTTGGCGACCCCGGCCACTGCCTGGGACCCGTACGTCGCCGAAGCCCCGTCGCGGAGAATCTCGACGCGTTCGATCATGAGAACGGGCAGCGTGTTGATGTCGAAGAAACTCTGTCCCACGTCGTTGGAGACCGGCGCGAATCCGGCCCGGCGACCGTTGACGAGCGTCAGCGTGGACGACAGGCCCACGCCGCGCAGGCTGAACTGGGCAACGCCCTGCAGGTAGTTCTGCTGCGTCGCGAGGTAGGAGCCGGTATTGGCGGTGAGGCTAGACAGGATGTCGACGCCTTGGGCGGCCCCCACCGACTCGAACAGCGCCGCGTTTAGCGTCTGGACGGGTGCCCGGCCCTCGTAGACCTGCCGCCGTCGGATCAGCGAACCCACTACCACGACCTCCTCGATCGACGGGCCGTCGGTGTCCTGTCCGAGCGCCGGCACCGATTCGCCCAACGTTGCGGCGAGGCACACGAGGAGCAGCTGGACTTTAGCGCGCATGGCGGTCATCGCGGCCACTGGCGAGATATCCGGGCTAGCGCGCTGCCTGAACCCTGACGTATACGCGTCGCCCACGGGGATCGGCGGAACGTGGATCGTAGCTTCCGGCGATATTGACGTGGGGCGGATCCGCATCGAGCAGGTTTGCCGCTCCCTCGGTGAAGGACGTTGCGGGCTCCGGGGCTGTCGGGGTGGTGCCGCAGCCGCTGCCGCCGAAGCCCTGCAGGGCGGCTTGGAAGTTCGCGGCGATCACGTCCCGGGGGTTCAGGAGAGAGTCGTTCACCGCGTGAACGAGCGAGGCGTTCCAATCGGTCCTCTCGGAGAAACGCCCGTCGACGCCAAGCGCCAGCCGGGCCGTGTCGTGCTGGTAGTAGTTGATTTCCGGCGGATGTCCGAATCCGAACGGACGCCCCTGGAAGAACACCGCTTCGCCGAAGGTGTTGCCGGGGTTGTTGGCGGGTACGAGGGGGGTGTTGAGCACGGGGAAGCTGGGCGAGACGTCCCGGCTGATGTCGTTCCGGGCGTAGCCGAACTCCGCCCAGACGTTCCCGGTCTGGTTCACTTCCAGATCGACCCGGCCCCAGGCCTGGGTTCGCTGTTCGTTGGGGATCGCCGTGATCTGGGGGCCGTAGTCGAACCGGCAAATCGTGCCGCCGTTGACGAGTTCCTGGAGCAGCCCCGCGTAGCGTTCGCATTGGGGGTCGGCCACGGTGCGACCCAGCGAAGGCACGTTGAAGCTGCCGGGGTTGCCGAAACCGCTGGTGGCGGCGCGCAGCCAGTCGACCTCGATGAGCACCAGGCTTGAACGGTCGAGATAGCTGCCGGCCAGCAGGAAGTTTGCCGTGCCCGCGTTGCCACCGATCGCCGCGTCCAGCACGAGGTCATCCTGCGAGCCGCCGCTGACGCGGCTTCGGTATTCGGCCTGGACTTCGATGCCCTCGAAGTCTTGTCGGGTGATGAAATTGGCGACCCCGGCGACGGCTTCAGACCCGTAGATGGCCGTTGCCCCGTCCTTCAGAATCTCGACGTGCTCGACCGCCAGCATCGGTACCAGTGCGGCGAGGTCCACGAAACTGGAACCGTCGTCGGTTTGCACTGACGAGAGGACCTGTCGCCGTCCATTGAGCAGCACCAGCGTCGAGGCGACACCGAAAGCGTAGCGTATGAGTCGCCCGAGCAGGAGGTCTTGAGCCTTGCGATAAGTAGCTACTATAGCTAATGTAGTTCAAATGAGAGAAACCACAGCCAGAGAGGCCAAAAACCGCTTCGGCCAGTTGCTCGATGCGGCGCAGCAGGGACCAGTCTGCGTGACCAAGAACGGTCGCGCCGTGACCGTGATGCTCTCTGTCGAACATTATGAAAGGTTGCGCGGTTCCGCGTGGGAGCAACTCACCGCGACGATGGACTCGCTTGGGGAGCAGGCGTCGGCCAGTGGCCTGACCAAGGCGAAGCTAGACGCGCTGTTGGCGGATGAGAGCTGAACGCCTCGTCGTCGATACGAATGTCCTGATTAGTGCCGCACTAAGTCCCCAAGGACAGCCTCGACGGGTCTTGGAAGCGGTTCGCAGTACCAACGGTGCGCTTCTGTTCTGCGACGAGACGTTCGACGAGCTGCGGTCACGGCTCGGCCGGTCGAAATTCGATGCCTACGTTAGTCGGAACGCGAGGGCGGTCTTCCTCGCCCAGCTCACGATGGTCGCCGAGTGGGTATCCATTGCAGGTAGCAAGCTGGGATGCCGGGATCCCGATGACGGCAAGCTGCTCGAAACTGCCTTGGCCGGCGGCGTCGATTGTCTCGTGACGGGTGATCGAGACTTGCTGGACATGCATCCGTTTCGCGGCATCCCTGTGCTGACGGTCGCGGCTTTCCTGGCTGCTATGGAGGAACAGCAGGACTAGACTCCTTGAGCGGCGCTGATGTTTACACTCAGGTTGCATTTGGTACAGCGGTTAGGGCTGCTCTTGAACGGCTCGTGTACCCACGAGCCGCGCTCGGGTACTCGCGAGACGCGCTAGCCCTTAAGACGCACCGAAGACGGCACCGTCAAAGACGACTCGCGAATAGCCGTTGGCCGCACTCTGGATCGGCATGGGCGTGCCCTTGCCACGATTGAGCTGCACCGTCGACACGGCTAGAGCCCCTTGGCCGCAGGAAATGCGCCAACCTTCGGGGTCCTGGCGGAGCGTACCCGGCGGCAACGCCTCCTCTTGTGGGGTCGGATGTGCTTCGAGAATGCGCAGGCGGACACCATCCGGACCGCTTGTGTACGCTGCCGCACGACCCGAGAGCGCTCTTACCTGGCGGCCTATGGCGGCCGCATCGGCGCGCCAATCGATCAACGACTCGGCACTGGTCAGCTTGTGGGCGTAGGTGGCCGATGCGTCGTCTTGGGGTTGCGGCAGGAGGTCGGGTAGTTCGTCGAGGACTTCGAGCAACGTGTCCGCGCCGAGGACGGCGAGAGCCGTTGCGACCACTGCGCCGATGGCATCATCGCCGAGGGAGATCCGCCGCTGCCGGTACACGGGGCCGGCATCCAGCTTGGCTTCGATCCGCATGATGCTGACCCCGGTCTCGACGTCGCCGGCCATGATCGCCCGCTCCACGGGCGCCGCACCCCGCCAGCGCGGCAGCAGGGAGGCGTGGACGTTCAGACAATGGTGCCTGGGCGCGTCGAGTATGGATTGGGGTAGCAGGAGTCCGTACGCGGCGACCACCAGCCAGTCGAACCCGTCGAGGAGGGTTTCTTCGCCCTTGAACCTAGTCGGCGTCCGCACCTCGACGCCGGCGGACTCCGCCAACACGTGCACGGGGCTCTTAGACACCCTTCGGCCCCGTCCGGTGGGTCGCGGTGGTTGGGTATAGACCAGGTCGACGCTGTGCGGCGAGTCGAGAAGTCGCGCAAGGATCGTCGCTGCGAACGCCGGCGCGCCCGCGAACGCCAGTCGCCAAGCCATGTCGTGCCTGAGTGTCTCAGCCCCGGCTGGCGCGTGCGATCGCTGGCCGGCGACCGGAATCGGATGGGCGCTTCTGGAGCTTCTTCTTGATGCGCTGCCGCTTGAGGCTCGACACGTAGTCCACGAACAGCTTGCCATCTAAGTGGTCGCATTCGTGCTGGATGCACACGGCGAGCAGCCCTTCGGCTTCCAGAGTGAACGGTTTGCCTTCCCGGTCCAGGGCGGCGACCCGGATGTGCTCCGCCCGTTCAACCGGTTCGTAGAAACCGGGTACGGACAAGCAGCCTTCCTCCCGCTCCTGCGTGCCTTCCGCGAACTCGATGACCGGGTTTACGAACGCGTGGGGCTGGTCGTGGTTCGCCGAGACGTCGATGACGAGGACGCGCTTGTGGACGTTGACCTGGGTGGCTGCCAGGCCGATGCCGGGGGCTTCGTACATGGTCTCGAGCAGGTCGTCGATCAGCTGGCGGATGCCGTCGTCCACGATGTCCACGGGCGTCGCCCGCGTGCGAAGCCGGGAGTCCGGGTAGTGGAGGACGCGCAGCAGAGCCATCGTCGAATCGGTCAAAGTCGAGGGTCGGCAATGGTGGCATAAAGCCGACGGGGTTAGAACCCGCGTCCGGGTGATCGACTCACGCCTCGATGGCTGGCTCCGCCTTGGGTGCATCCACCGAGACCGTCACGATGTCGGTGTCGTGGTACTGCTGGTGGCGAACCGACGATGCCAGGTGACGCAACAAGCGCAGCGAGATCTCGCGCTCCCCCGAGGTCTCGTCGAGCCGTTCGTTGAGGAGCGCGATGCGGTCTTCCAGGTTGGCCTCGCCGGGTGCGGCGATGAACTCGAGGGCCGCCCCGCCATCCTCCTTGTGGACGGTCAGTTGCAGCCGCCGGGGTTCCTGCTGGGCATCGTCGTCGTCCTGCAGCAGCGTCAGCAACGTCTCTTCGCTGGCGGCGTCGAGGCGTTGCGTCATCGCTTCACTCCAACCGAACCGCGATGCGCACTGGGCAAGGAACTCCCGGATGCTCGGCAATGCGGATAGTTCGAATGCGAGTTCGATCCGGCGTCGTCGGGGTGCGGTCAACTCCACGAACAGCGTAAGGAGTATTGCGGCGAGGCCGCCCGCGGTCATGCCGTTCTGGAGCAGTCCGCCCGCGAAGTCGGCCACGAACTCCGGAAAGATCACGCCGTTCTGGAAGCCGACGCCGAGCCAGAACGACACGCCCACGATCAGTCCCTTTCGGTAGTCGACGCCGTCTTGGACGATGATCTTCATGCCGACCACGAACAACATCGCCAACAGGACGGTGACGTAGGCGGCGGCAACGGGGCCCGGAATGGCCAGGACCACGGCCAACGCCTTGGGGAAGAACGCGAACGCGACCATGACGATGCCGAGGACGAGGCCCACGATCCGGGCGCCGACGCCGGTGAGTTCCGTGACCGAAACGCTGGTTGAATAGGTGGTGTTCGGCACCGTGCCAGCGAGCCCAGACAGCAGGTTGCCCATGCCGTCGGCGGCCACGGCACCCTGCACGGCCCGGAAGTCCACGGCTTTGCGCTGCTTCCAGGATACGCGTTGGATGGCCACCGAATCGCCGATCGTCTCGATGGCACCGACCAGGGTGACGAAGATGAAGGCGGGAAGCAGGGACCAGAAGGCGGCACCGAACTCGAGATCGAATCCGGGCCAGCCCACGGTGGGAAACCCGATCCAAGACGCCTCGGCGACCCGATCGGTGTCGTAGAGGCCGAAATAGGCGGCCACAGCCGAACCGATCACGACGCCGAGGACCGGCGCCCACAGGCGCAGCGCACCCTTGGCCTTCAGTGCGATTGCGCAGACCGTGATCAGCGTCGCAACGGCGCATATCGGCGCACCCAGGGGCGGGGCGTCTTCTGGGACTTCCGTCAGCATGCCGAAGATGATCGGCATCACGGTGACCGCGATCAGCATGATCACCGTCCCCGCGACAGTCGGCGTAAGGACGCGCCGGAACAACGACAGCCTGGCCGAGAACGTGAACTGAAAGAGCGCCGAGATGACCACCAGGGTGGCTAGCAGCGCCGGTCCGCCTTCAACCAACGCCGTTACGCAGATGGCGATGAAAGCACCCGACGTTCCCATTGCCAGTACGTAGCCGGCGCCGATGCGTCCGAGCCGCACGGCCTGCAACACGGTGGTCGTGCCGCTGATGGCGACGGCGGCGAACACCGCCCAGGCCAGGTAGGTTTCGCTGCCGCCGGCGGCGCGGATCACGATCGCCGGCGTCAGCACGATCCCGGCGACGATAAGCACCATCAGTTGCACCCCGAGACCCACGGAGAGCGGGAGGGGCGGTTGCTCGTCCGCTTCGTAGCGGACGGAGGTGGGGAGATCGTTGCCGGTGGCCATGGGGCGCCTTGTCAGGAGGCGACGAGCGCTGCCGCCAAGCGACTTCGGCGGACATCATACGCGACTGTCCGGGCCCAACCGGACCTCAGGCAGTCGACGGGTGCATTTCCTACGGCAACTGAGGTCGAAGGACTACATATTCGGTCGGGCGATCCGGCTACGATGGCCGTCGGATTTTCGCGTTGCGAGGCGGCGTCGTGCAGTGGCAGCAGGGCAAACCGGACATCACCTTGTCACGAGGCGACCTGCCGTTGGCGTTGCGCTCGATTCCCGACCCGCCCCGGCGGCTCTACTGCCGGGGGGATCCTGCCGCGCTCGAGCGGCCGGCCGTCGCCATCGTCGGAAGTCGACGCTGCACCCGGCAGGGGCGCGAAACGGCGTTTGCATTGGGTCGCGGTCTCATGTCGCAGGGCGTTAGCGTAGTCAGCGGTCTGGCCTACGGCATCGACGCCGCGGCGCACCGAGGCGCATTGGCCGCCTGTGGCGACGGATCCGCTCTGCCGGCACCCCAACGGCCGGCGACGATCGCCGTGCTCGGCAGCGGACTCGGCAACATCTACCCGCGGGCCCATGCCGGTCTGGCCGCGGAGATCGTGGCGGCCGGCGGCGCGGTCTTGTCGGAACACGAACACGACGAGGGCCCGCGAAAGCACCACTTCCCGGCGCGGAACCGAATTGTCAGCGGACTGTGTCTCGGGGTGGTGATCGTGGAAGCCTCCGACAAGAGCGGCTCGCTCATCACGGCGCGCCTTGCGTTGGAACAGGGGCGCGACGTCATGGCTGTGCCCTCGCTCGTGTCGAGCCCGCTGTCCGCAGGCTGCCACCGGCTGATTCGGCAGGGTGCCGCCCTCGTCGAACAGACCGAACACGTCCTGGAGGCATTGGGTCTTGAATGGTCTCAACCCGACACGACAACCGCCGAGCCGACGGATGTGGTGTTCGACGCCGTGGGCGCGACGGTCACCACCGCCGACGAGATCATCGCAGCGACGGGGTTGCCCGTCGAAGGGGTCCTCGAACGCTTGATGGAACTCGAGATCGACGGGCTCGTGGGCACCCACGGCGGCGGGTACGTCCGGCTCCCGGCGCCTGCGGGAGGATCCGTCCGATGAACGCCCCGCATTCGTTGTCGGCGCCGTTGGGGGGACGATTTCAACTGCAGAGAACCAGCACCGTCGCGGTTCGGGGTGAAACGTGAACGAACACCAATACCTTGAGTTCCTGGCCATGGACCGTCCGCTCGGGGAACCCGAGAGGGAGCAGTTGCGGGCGCTCTCGCCGACGGCGCGGATCACCGCCTCGAGCTTCGCCGACGACTATCAATGGGAAGCCTTCAAGGGGAATCCGCGCAGCCTGGTGGCGCATTGGTTCGACCTCCATCTCCATGTCTCCAACTGGGGCACGCGGAGGCTGATGATCCGCCTGCCCCAACGCCTAGTGGACCGTTCGCGGCTGGACCGCTTCCTGCACGGCGTCCCGATCGTGGATGTCTGGACGGCCGGAGACAATGTCGTCGTCGACGTTCGAGAAGACGGTGAGGAAGGGGATCCTCTGCACCTCGACAATTGCTCCACCGTGCTCCCGGCATTGGCACCGCTGCGCGTCGACCTGGCCGCAGGGGATTGGCGGGCGTTCTACCTGCTGTGGCTGGTCGCGGCCGAACGCGGGCTGTTGGACGACGGGGCGGTCGAACCGTTGCCGGGGATTGGGCCGCTGAACGGTGCGCTCGAGACCCTGGCACGCCTGTTCGACATCGATGCGGACTTCGTCCTCGCGGCGCTGGAGAGACCTCAAGGATCGACCGAGCGCGTAGCCGAGGCAAGGCGACGGGTCGTGGCGGCGGTACCCGACGACGAGAAAGCGGCGCTACTCTGCCGTTTGCTGGACGACGAACCCCATGTTGCGGCGGAGGTGCGCAATCGGCTCGTTGCCGCGGTGTCCTCGGTGACCGGGGGCTCGCGCAGCCAGTGCCGGTCCGTCGCGCAGATTCGCCAAAGGGCGGCGACGATCTGCGTTCAGCGCGAAACAGCCGACGCGAAGCGCCTGGTCGCGGAACGATGTCGCCGGGTGCGTGACGCGCAACGCGACCGCGAAACGCGTCTCGACGCCGTGCGCCGCCGTGGCGTGCTGGCGTGGCGGGAAGCCGAGCGGGAGATCAACCGTTGCAATGCCGCCGCCTACGACCGGGCGGTGGACTTGCTGCTCGACCTCAAATCCGTTGCGGAAGAAGACGGCAATGCCCGTGCGTTCGCGGAACGCCTGAACGGGCTGCGTGAACGGCACGCCGGCAAGAAGCTGTTCGTGGCGCGCTTGTGGGAGTTGAACGTTTGAAGGGAACGGTCGTTGGAGTCCACCCTAGCGGGCGCGGGATGGAACCGGGCTCGGATTCGTGTTGATTGTCGCGGGACCGCGGCGGCAGGTATATTCGCCGATCTCGCCAGAGGGTGTCCTCGACCCGGACGGCGATGTCACTCTTTTAAACGCAGGGAGTTCGAGAAAGATGCCGTGGGTCGCCGTATTGATGGGTTCCGAGTCCGATTGGCCGACCATGCAGTCGTGCACCGAGGTGCTCGACTCCCTGGGCGTCGGCTTCGAAGTCCGGGTCACATCGGCGCACCGGACGCCGGCGGCGACTGCGGCTTACGTCGCCGATGCGGCGGATCGAGACTGTCGCGTCTTCGTTTGCGCGGCAGGCCTTGCCGCACACCTGGCTGGCGCGGTGGCCGCCCACACGACTCGCCCGGTGATCGGCGTCCCCATCGACGGCGGACCGTTCAACGGCGAGGACGCGCTCCTGTCGACGGTGATGATGCCCGGCGGCGTACCGGTCGCCACCGTCGCGGTCGGAAAGGCCGGTGCCAAGAACGCCGGCTATCTCGCTGCGCAGATGCTCGCGGTTGCCGATGACGACCTGGCGCGACGGATCGCCGCGGACCGGGAGGCCAACGCGGCCAAGGTGGCTGTCCAGAACGAGTCTGTGCAGCAGTCGCTGACTCAATCCACCTAGCACGGCCTATCCAACGGAACAATCCGGTGTCAGCGGACGAACAGTCCGACGACCTTCTACGCCGCGCCGTCGACGTATTGCGCAGCGGCGGTGTCGTCGCCCATGCCACGGAGGGCGTCTGGGGCCTCGCCTGCGATCCCTTCGACGCGGTGGCAGTCGACCGGGTGCTGGACATCAAGGGCCGGGACGCGGACAAGGGTCTCATCGTCGCCGCCGGCCGGCCGGAGGCGTTTGCGAACGAGTTGGAAAGCCTGGACGACGAAGTGGCGTCGCGGGTCCGGGCAAGCTGGCCTGGTGCAGTTACTTGGGTGGTCCCGAACCGTCGGTTTCCCCCTTGGATCACGGGTGGACGCGACACGGTGGCGATCCGCGTTCCGGGGCACGAGCAGGCACGGGCCCTGGCCGATCTGTTCGGCGGCACCCTCGTATCGACGTCGGCCAACCGGAGCGGGGTCGAACCTGCCCGGACCGCCCAGGCAGTCGCAGACGCACTTGGGGAGGCTGTCGATTTCATCCTGCCGGGCGAGATCGGTTCGAGCACCGGCCCCAGCCGGATCATCGATGCGTTGAACGGCAGGACGCTGCGATGATGGATCGATACGCGGTGATCGGCAATCCGGTTGACCACAGCCTGTCGCCCCGGATCCACGCCGCTTTCGCGACGCGCACCGGCGAGGACATCGAGTACGGCAGGCTTGAAGCGCCGGCGGATGGTTTCGCCGGTGCGGCGCGGAGATTCTTCGCGGAGGGGGGCAAGGGTCTCAACGTCACGCTGCCGTTCAAGTTGGACGCGTGGCGATGGGTCGAGAGCCACGACGATGCGGCGGCGTCCGCTGGCGCCGTAAACACCATCGTTGTCGACAGCAAGGCGATACGGGGCTGCAACACCGACGGCATCGGTCTGGTCCGCGATCTCTTGGACAACCTGGGTTGGGGCCTCGATGGTGCCCGCACGCTGGTTCTCGGAGCCGGTGGTGCGGCGCAGGGCGTCATCGAGCCGCTCAAACTGGCCGGTGCCACAGATCTGACGATCGCGAACCGGACGCTCCGCAGGGCCCAAGCCCTTGCGGCGCGTTTCGGCGTGGCCAGCGCGGGACTCGACGAAGTGGGCTGCGGCTGGGACGTGGTCTTGAACGCCACGGCCGCTGGCCTCGCCGGCGTCGGCGGACTGGTTGCCACCGACGTCGTCTCCGTTAGTCGGTGCTACGACATGTTCTATTCGCTGGATGGCGCGACCCCGTTTTGCCGATGGGCCGCCGAGCAGGGTGCGGGTGCCGTCAGCGACGGGCTCGGCATGTTGATCGAGCAGGCGGCGGAGGCGTTCTACCTTTGGCGGCGTGTGCGGCCTGACACCGGCGGCATCGCGGAGGCCTTGCGCGCGGGCGCGTGATGACCGGTCAACGAACGTTTCGACCTGGACGCGCATTGACCTTGCAGGTGGCGGCGGCGCTGGTTGCGACCGTCGGACTCGCGACGTGGCAGATCACGCGTGCGCTCGACAAGATGGAGTTGGCAAATGCCCGCGATGTTCGCCTGCAGGCGGCACCGGTCGAGGCTGCGCGCTACGCTCCGCAAACGCCCGACTTCACCCGGCTCGCGCTCACGGGTCACTACGACACCAAGCGTTTGTTCTTCGTCGCGGAACGACCTCGGGCAAGGGGTTTCGACGTGGTTGCCGTGTTGAAGACCGATGCGGGAAGGTTCCTCGTCAACCGGGGGTGGAAGCATCAATCACCTTCCCAGGCGGTTCCCGAAACGCCGACCGGGATGGTCTCGGTGATCGGCGTCGTCTGGCCGACAACGCCGGTGTCGGACGGACTCCGGCAAGAGGTCTGGGCGGAGGGCTGGCCGAAGACGGCGAGGGTGGTGACTCCGGAGCGCATGGCCGAAGCAACCGGTGCCCATGCCCGGGAAATCCGGCTCGAGTCCGGGGGCGCGGGCGTGTTCCGGGCCGCCGCCCTCTCTTGGGACTACGGACCCGGTACGCACTGGAGCTACGCCGTGCAGTGGCTGCTGATCGGCTTGGTCGTTGGCGTCGGCTACGTGCTCATTGGCCGCCGACGAGGCAGGGAGGCCAAAGACGATGCCTGAAGCCACTCCTCGGACGGCAAATCTTGTCGCGGTTGCCATTGCGCTTGCGGCGGTGGTGGTCGTGCTTGGTGCCTACACGCGCTTGGTGGACGCGGGGCTCGGTTGTCCCGATTGGCCGGGCTGCTACGGCATGATCCTGGTGCCGGAGACGGCGGAGGAGATCGCCCGGGCCGAAGCCGCGTTCCCCGAATCCCCCGTCGAAGCCGACAAGGCGTGGCCCGAGATGATCCATCGCTACGCCGCGGCATCGCTCGGGCTCGTGGTTCTGGGAATCGCCGTCTTGGCGGTCAAGGAGGGACATTCTTGGAAACTGCCGGCGGCACTCGTCCTGTTGGTGATCGCGCAAGGCGCCTTCGGGGCATGGACGGTCACCCTGAAACTCTGGCCACAGGTGGTGACCACGCATCTTCTGGGTGGTTTCGCCACGCTCGCGTTGCTATGGGTTTGGTGGCTGGCGCTCCGGGGTCGGCGATGGCGGGTCGAGGCGTCGCTTCGCGGGCTGTCGATGACGACCTTGGCGGTCGTGGTGATCCAGGTCGCCTTGGGCGGTTGGCTGACGGCCAACTACGCCGCCCTTGCCTGTCCCGATTTTCCCACCTGCCACGGCGTCTGGATCCCCGACATGGACTTCGTTGCGGGTTTCGACATCTTCCAGGACGTCGGGCCGAACTACCTCGGCGGCTTGATGTCGAGCGACGCCCGGGTGGCGATCCATGTTGTGCACCGGCTCGGGGCAGTGGCCGTGCTGGTCTCTGCCGGCTGGCTGGCGTTTCGCTTGGGAGCGCGGCCGTTGGCCTGGGTGCTCGGTGGCGTGCTGGCACTCCAACTGGCCCTTGGCATCGCCAACGTAGTCTTCGCCCTCCACCTCGCCGTTGCCGTGTTGCACAATGCCGGGGCAGCTGCCTTGTTGCTGGTCGTTGTCACCACCGTTTGCTCGATCCGCTCCTCCGGCACAATCGAACGATGAAGGTTGCCGTCGTCGCACTCCTGCTGGCTGTCCTCATCGGGGCAGGCGTGGCGGTCGTCTATCTCGGGCCCGGCACGCGTTTCTCCGACGACGAACTGAAAGCGTTCAACTTCAGGCCGTATCCCCAACCGCGGGATGTCGGCGACTTTCTGTTGGATGATGCCGCGGGCGGCGTCTTCGGTCCGCGCCGGCTGCACGGCCGGTGGTCGTTCATGTTCTTCGGTTTCGCCAACTGTCCTGATGTCTGCCCGCTCGCCATGTCCGTGCTCGGCGAGGCCGAGCGGATGCTTGTCGCGTCCGGCGACGAGCCCTTTCAGGGCATTTTGGTCACCGTCGACCCGGAGCAAGATACGGCTTCCGTGCTCTTGGAGTACGTCCGGACCTTCTCCGACGACTTCGTGGGCGTGACCGGCTCGGTACCGGACATCCGCACGTTCGCCCGAAGCTTCCATGCGGGATTCTCCAAGGAACCATCGGAAGACTCGGAGCTCGGCTACACCATGAACCACTCCGGGCGCATAGCGGTCGTGGATCCGTCGGGCAGGCACTACGGCAACGTTTCCTCGCCCTTCGATGCGACGCGCCTTGCAACGCTCCACCGGGCCTTGAACAGTCGTATTCCGGCACGCGACTGACGTCGAAGGCCACCCTGATCCCCTGATAAGGATTGGGCGGCAACGCCGGAGAGGCGCGGCGGGCAAGGCTTGTGTGGGAGAATGGGTGGGTCACTGGACGCACCTGCG